>NZ_JAHGAI010000064.1:0-77031 GCF_030248515.1 Vibrio sp. D401a
CAACTGAGCTAGTGTCGCATCAACAACGTTTCCGTCGTTCAGGGCTGCGAATTATAAGAGCATTTTTTTGTGATGCAAGTCCTTCGTTCAAAAAAACTTTATTTTTTTACTAACAGATGAAAAAGCAAGCAAAACGCTCATTAATTACAACAATTTGGATCGCAGCCTTAACAGTTAGATCTTAAAGATCGTTTCGCGGTAGTACTTTAGCTCGGCAATCGACTCACGGATATCATCCAATGCCAGATGCGTGCCCTGCTTCGAAAAACCGTCTAACACTTCTGGTTTCCAGCGGCGAGTCAGTTCTTTTAGTGTACTCACGTCCAAATAGCGGTAATGGAAGTATTCTTCCAGCTCTGGCATATGCTTGTACAAGAAACGACGATCCTGACCAATGCTATTACCACAAATTGGAGAAACACCCTTTGGCACCCATTCCTCAAGAAACTTGATGGTCTGCACAACGGCATCTTGTTCAGAGACATCACTGTTACGAACACGTTCAACCAAGCCACTTGCAGTGTGCGTATTGGTGCACCAATCATCCATCTTCGCCAGTTCTTCTTCAGGCTGATGTACTGCTAGAACTGGGCCTTCAGCTAAAATATTTAACTCGCTATCCGTGACGATAGAGGCAATTTCGATGATTTTGTGCGTTTCAGGATCGAGGCCTGTCATCTCTAAATCCACCCAAATCAGGTTTTGATCGCTAAAGGACATGGTTACGCCGCCTATTTGTTTATCGATAAAAGAGGTACTATACCTGAAAATACTTGAAACACGATACTCACGAGTTTGAGCCGAAAGCGTGCTCAATCAACTGAGTTAACTCACATTAAGTACAAGATTGTGGCAAAAAAGAAAAAGTTAACCAAAGGTCAGGTGCGCCGCGTACGCAGCAACCAACAAAAACGCCTAAAGAAGCAAGAAGAGTCCATCCAATGGGATGAAACCATGCTAGGCGCAAGTAAACAGGGTCTCGTCATCACTCGTTTCGGTCAGCACGCTGACATCGAAGATCTAGAAACAGGTGAGGTGCAGCGCTGTAACCTTCGTCGTGGTATCGAATCACTGGTATCCGGCGATCGCGTACTTTGGCGTGAAGGGCTTGAATCAATGGCAGGTATTTCTGGCGTGGTTGAAGCCGTAGAACCTCGCACATCGATGCTAACTCGTCCTGACTACTACGATGGCTTGAAACCTGTCGCCGCTAACATCGACCAAATGGTGATCGTGTCTTCGGTTTTGCCAGAGCTTTCGCTCAACATCATTGACCGCTACTTGGTTGCATCAGAAACACTGAACATCGCACCGCTATTAGTACTCAACAAGATCGACCTACTTTCAGATGAAGATCGTGCAATGTACGAAGAGTGGCTAGAAGAATACAAACGTATTGGCTACAAAGTCCTGTTTGTGAGCAAGCTGTCAGGTGAAGGTATTGCCGAACTTGAAGAACAACTGCGTGATCGTATCAATATCTTCGTTGGTCAATCTGGCGTAGGTAAATCGAGCCTAGTAAACGCACTGATGCCAGAACTTGAGCAAGAAGTGGAAGAAGGCGAGATCTCTGAGAACTCTGGTTTGGGTCAGCATACAACTACAGCAGCTCGCTTGTACCACATCCCAACTGGTGGCGATCTGATTGACTCTCCAGGGGTACGTGAATTTGGTTTGTGGCACTTAGAAGCAGAAGAAGTGACCAAGGCGTTCGTTGAATTCCGCCCTTATCTTGGCGGTTGTAAGTTCCGCGACTGCAAACACCACGACGATCCAGGTTGTATCTTGCGTGAGGCCGTCGAAAAAGGCGAAGTGAGTGAAGTACGCTTTGAAAACTACCATCGCATCTTAGAAAGCATGAGTGAAAACAAGGCTAACCGTCAGTATTCACGCAGCAAGAAAGCAGATCTGTAGCTGAGTTGAGACTGCAACTGTGTAAGAAATCATCACCTAATACTGACAAGCAGATTAAATTTCAGTAACATCACGCGCCCTAAAGCGAGAATCTAACAGAAGTATCGGAATTAAAGATGGACAAGATTAAAGTTGGACTGCAGTACTGGATCCCACAACACGGGCTGACCCGCCTAGTGGGTAAACTGGCTTCAGCTAAGGCTGGCGGTCTAACAACAGCAATCATTCGCTGGTTTATCAAACAGTACAATGTGAACATGGATGAGGCGAAGCACTCCGATCCTAAGCACTTCAAAACCTTCAACGAATTCTTTGTGCGAGAGCTAAAAGAAGGCGCTCGTCCAATTGCAGAAGGCGAAGCAGTAATCACTCACCCTGCGGACGCATGCGTAAGCCAATTTGGCCCGATTGAAGATGGTCAGCTTATCCAAGCGAAAGGCCACAACTTCTCAGCACAAGAGCTACTAGGCGGCGATGCAAAACTGGCAGAAGAGTTCCAAGACGGCTCTTTCGCTACCTTGTACCTATCGCCTCGTGACTACCACCGTGTACACATGCCATGTAACGGTACGCTACGTCAGATGATTTACGTACCTGGTGATCTATTCTCGGTGAACCCGCTAACGGCAGAGAACGTTCCTAACCTATTCGCACGTAACGAGCGCGTAGTGTGCATCTTCGATACAGAGTTCGGCCCAATGGCACAAGTGCTGGTTGGCGCAACCATCGTTGGTAGTATCGAGCAAGTGTGGGCTGGTACCGTCACACCACCACGTGGTAGTTCAGTCTACAAGTGGGATTACCCTGCAGAAGGTGACAAAGCGGTTATCTTGAAGAAAGGCGAAGAAATGGGGCGCTTCAAGCTTGGCTCAACCGTTATCAACCTGTTTGCTAAAGATGCAATCGCATTCGATGAAAGCATGGAAAATGGCAAGCCAACCGTAATGGGCACACCTTACGCTCACCAGCAGTAAGCTTATTGCGAAAACTGATTTTAAAGCCTCCGCTCGCGGGGGCTTTTTATTGACCAAAAGCAAAATTCTGTTCAAAACTTAATCTCTGTTTTTCAAACTCATACCTGCCTCTAAGACCCTTAAAGAACAATCCATTACCCTACTGATAGGGATGATTGTTGAAAGGGGCGACTAATGCCAAAGATGAATATGAATACACTAGTAAAGCTACTGGTGTGTTTTTTAGTACCACTCGGCATTTTGATGATGCCTATAGATGCGATACCTATTGATGACCTCACTTTAATTCAGCATCGTCTACTGACAATTTTCCTTCTTGCGGCACTGCTTTGGGTTTTAGAGCCTGTTCCCGTATTTGCCACTTCGATTCTTATCATCGCTCTTGAATTGATCATGATATCGGACAAAGGCTTACATCTATTTCGCAACCCACCTCCGGGACACGATTTAGGTGAACTGATCGCGTATACAGACATCTTCTCTGCCTTTTCTTCTCCCATCATCATCCTTTTCATGGGCGGATTCGCACTCGCCATAGCGGCTTCCAAATACGAACTTGATAACAACCTTGCTCGTGTTTTGCTTAAACCATTTGGCTCTCAACCCAAGTTCATCATGTTGGGGTTAATGCTGATCACTGCTGTGTTTTCTATGTTTATGTCGAACACTGCAACTACCGTTATGATGCTGGCGTTACTTGGCCCTATTGTAGCTTCTGCACCAAAAGGTGATTTGGGGATAAAAGCGCTGGTCCTATGCATTCCTATCGCCGCCAATACAGGCGGCATCGCAACACCGATTGGTACGCCACCCAATGCAATAGCCTTGCAATATTTAACTGGAGAAAACGCCATTGATTTCCTTTCTTGGATGACAATGGGGTTACCTTTTGTATTGGTGCAACTCACCATCGCTTGGCTGCTACTGCAAAAGCTGTTTCCTTCCAGTGAACCAGAAATGAAGTTACGTCTGGACGGTACGTTTAAAAAGAGTTGGCGCGCTATTGTCGTGTATATCACGTTCGCAATGACCATCCTGTTATGGATGACAACCAAAGTGCACGGCATGAATACATATGTGGTCGCCATTATCCCACTCGCGGTGTTCACCTTAACGGGCATCATGGGCAAAGAAGAACTTAAGCTTATTAACTGGGATGTCTTGTGGTTGGTTGCCGGTGGTATCGCCATTGGTATTGCTTTAGACAAAACAGGCTTGGCAGAAGCGCTTGCCCATGCCATTGACTATGAAGCACTTTCACCATTTGCGGTAGTCGTATCTCTTTCTATCGTGTGCTGGTTAATGGCGAACTTTATGTCCAATACAGCCACAGCAAACTTGCTCATGCCAATTGCGGCTGCAATTGGGGTATCGATGCCAAGCTTAGCTTCTATTGGAGGGTTACAAGGACTGCTCGTTGTCGTCGCCTTCTCCGCATCTCTGGGTATGATTCTTCCTGTATCAACACCACCTAACTCATTGGCTTATTCGACAGGTTTAATCGAAAGCAAAGACATGGCGAAAGTTGGACTCATCATTGGCTTGATCGGTTTGCTTCTTGTTTATGGCGCCGTACTTGTTCTTACTTAATATCAATGGGGCAACACTAGAGATGTAGCGTTGCCCGTCAGTATTGCGGATGACTAAATTTGGATACAACATCACAGCAATCATTAATGAAGTAACCGTCAATATTAAATACATTTACAATCAACCTGTTGAATAAATATTCCCCTATTTATCTTAAGTTTATCCAGATCGCGTCGATAAAGTAGTCGTAGCCTTTCAGTACTAATCTGTACCTGAATCGTCTTAAGCAACCTATTGTCACCATCGGTGATGTCGATCTTTTTGTCTATTGAGAAGGTAAGACAATGAGAAGTTCCATAAAACTTAAAATTCAGATTGCAATCGCAGTCATTATTGCCATTGTTAGTGGCGTTCAAGCTTGGGTCTCCGTAAATCAGTTGCGTGATGAAACCACCTCGACACTGAGCAGAGAGATGGAAAACATCTCAGCATCAACCAATCGATACATCAGTGATTGGTTGGCGATTCGTAGTGAAATGATGCTAGCGAATGAAGATGTCATTCTCGATTCGACAGACGCAGATAGAGAGATGCTGTTAACCAAGCGAGCTGGGCAATTTCTCTCGGTTTATGCCGGTTTTTCTGATGGTTCAATTGCTTACGGTGATAAAACTGAATCGTGGCCAGCTGATTACGACCCACGAACTCGCCCTTGGTATAAAGATGCGATGGCAAAGTCTGGCTTAATCATCACAGAACCTTATCAAGATTTTGACGGCAGCATCGTTGTCAGCTTTGCCAAAGCCTTCAACCAAGGCAAGCAAGGTGTGTTAGCTGCCGATCTCGCGGTGACAGATATCATCGATGAAGTCCTAAATATTCAATTAGATAATGATGGATTTGCCTTTTTAGTCGATGGAAAAAATAACATCGTTGCTTACCAAGACGCCAAGCTAAGCCAGAAACCTTTAACGACGCTCAACCCTGAACTGAGTGCCGCTAGCATGAATAAACTGAGTCAAGACGCTCAGTTAGCGACCATCTCTTGGCCAAACCAAGGGGAAAAGCTCATTTACGTCGCCAAAGTGCCTAACACGGATTGGTCATTAGGTATTGTTGAAGATAAGCAAATGGCGTATGCCTCTGTTTCTGAGCAAGTGACGTTTACGGCTATCGCTTCTATCGTTCTTTACTTGATCATCGCAGCCATCAGCACCTACGTCATCACTCGCTTACTCAAGCCACTACAAACTCTCTCTACGGCTTTAGAGGAACTTTCTCAAGGGGAAGGTGACCTGACTCAGCGCATCAAGATTGAACGTATGGATGAGATTGGAGAACTGGCGACACACGTAAACCAATTTCTTGCTCAGATGCAAACCATGCTCAAAGGCATTGTGGAAAATAGTGAGCAGCTTTCAGCTCAAGCAAACCAAGCAAATGAACTCTCTGCAATGGCTGCTGGTCGAGTTGAACACCAGCAAAATGACGTCAACCAGATTGCAACCGCCATTCATGAAATGTCAGCAACCGCAGCAGAGGTGGCAAGCCATGCAGAACTCACTGCAAGTGCTTCTCAGAACTCGGCATCTGCATGCCAAGATGGGCAGAACGTGATCCAGAAAAACCGTGAAGCCATTGTAGAACTAGCAGAACAAGTAAGTGATGCCGCCAGCGTGATTTCAGAACTCGAGGCAAACACACAGAGCATCAACCAAATTCTATCTACTATTCAAGGTATTGCTGAACAAACAAACTTACTGGCACTTAACGCTGCCATTGAAGCTGCACGTGCCGGTGAGCAAGGCCGTGGTTTTGCTGTGGTTGCTGATGAGGTACGCGTACTTAGCCAGCGCACCCATGGTTCAACGGAAGAAATCCGCACCATGATCGAGACGTTGCAAGGTAATACCAAGCTAGCAGTAAACAGTATGCAAACCAGCACAAGTTTGGCAGACACCAGTGTGGACTATGCTCAACAAGCACACGACAGCTTGACTAGCATTACTAACTCAATTACTGAGATCAACGACATGGCAATGCAAATCGCAAGCGCCGCTGAAGAGCAGCGCGCGGTGAGTGAAGACATCAGTCGCAACACGCAAGGCATTAAAGACGATGCAGATATGATTGCCGAGCAATCACTTAAGAGCAGCGAAGGCGCACGCCAGATGTTCGACACCGCCAATACCATGCGTGAGAACATCAGTCGCTTCAAAGTGTAACCCCCCTCAAAAGCAGCTCAATGAGCTGCTTTTTTTATGCCACAAAGATACGCTTTTAGATCTTTATAGATTCGTGCATATTAAAGCCTCTCCCCTGCTCAACAAGGATGTCTCGCAATCATGGGTTATGAATGGCTGGCGTTATGCGCCACTTTCCTATGGGCTGTTTCTAGCCTAATTTCTGTTGTTCCCGCTCAGCATCTCGGTGCGTTTGCTTATAGCCGTTGGCGTATGGGTTGTACCGCAGTGATTCTCTCAACGATGGCGTGGATAACGGGTGGCTGGCTCAGTGTCTCAACAGAACACGTAACACCGATGATGGCATCCGGTCTGATTGGTATTTTTATTGGCGATACAGCGCTGTTCGCTTGCTTGAACCGCATGGGACCACGCCAAGCAGGTTTACTGTTTTCTTGTCACGCCGTATTCTCCGCCCTCCTAGGGTACTTCCTATTTAGCGAAAGCATGACGGGGATAGAGCTTATTGGTGCTGCCTTAGTGTTCAGCGGCGTAGTGATGGCAATTTTCTATGGCCGACGCGGGCAAGCCAGCAATGCACTGGAAACAATCAAGGGCAACGTTTGGATTGGTGTTGGACTGGGTTTAACTGCTGCAATCTGTCAGGCACTTGGCGGCATTATTGCCAAACCAGTAATGCAAACCAGTGTCGACCCGATTGCCGCTTCTGCAATTCGTATGATCAGTGCTTTCGTCGCACACTGCATACTCTTGGTGATTGGCGTTAAAGTTGCACGTGCAACGCAAACCATCACCTGGAAAGTATTTGGCATCACCGCATTAAACGGCTTTTTAGCGATGGCAATTGGTATGACGTTGATTCTGTACGCGCTGCGTGAAGGTAATGTGGGTATGGTGGCTCTGCTTTCTTCAACAACGCCGATCATGTTGCTGCCACTACTGTGGGTTTACACCAAGAAACGCCCCAATCGCTTTGCTTGGCTAGGGGCTGCCTTAGCGGTTATAGGTACTGGAATCCTTGTGCAGTAGTCGAGCTCAATAGCTCAAAACTGATCGAGCACAGAATTACAGACATAAAAAAGCCCGAGTCGAACTCGGGCTTTTATCATTCTGAATCGTCAGTTAATTACTTAACTAGCACTTCACCAGACATTTCTGCAGGGATTTCTAGACCTGCAAGAGAAAGCATTGTTGGTGCAAGATCAGACAGTTTACCGCCTTCTTTGAACTCAACCGCTTTGTCACCTACGTAGATTAGAGGTACTGGTAGGTTAGTGTGAGCAGTGTGAACGCCGCCAGTTTCTGGGTCGATCATCATCTCTGCGTTACCGTGGTCCGCAGTGATCAGTAGCTGACCACCCACTTCTTTGATTGCTTCAACCACTTTACCAACGCTTTCGTCTAGTGCTTCGATAGCTTGCTCAGCCGCTTCGTAAACACCAGTGTGACCAACCATATCTGCGTTCGGGTAGTTACAGATGATAGTGTCGTACTTACCAGACTTGATAGCCGCAACCATCTTCTCTGTTAGCTCTGGAGAGCTCATTTCTGGCTGCATGTCGTAAGTTGCTACTTTTGGAGAAGCAACAAGTTGACGCTCTTCGCCTTCGAATTCGTTCTCAATACCACCGTTGAAGAAGAAGGTTACGTGTGCGTATTTCTCTGTTTCAGAGATACGTAGCTGAGTTTGACCTTGCTTAGATAGCCACTCACCATAAGTGTTTTCTAGAGACGCAGGCGGGAATGCGATAGCTAGAGGGATATCAGCTGCGTATTGAGTCAGCATCACGAAGTTGATTGCTGGGAATACAGCGCGCTCGAAGCCGTCAAATGCAGGAACGAATGCACGAGTGATTTGACGTGCACGGTCAGCACGGTAGTTCATGAAGATAACTGCATCGCCATCTTGCATGATTGCGTCTTCTTGACCTTCCGCTTTGATAGCTGTTGCTTTAACGAATTCGTCGTTTTCTTCACGAGCGTAAGCCGCTTCTAGACCTGCAACTGCCGTTTCTGCTGTGAACTCAGCTTTCGCTTGAGTTAGAAGATCGTAAGCAACTTGAACGCGATCCCAGTTGTTGTCACGGTCCATTGCGTAGTAACGACCCACTAGAGAAGCAACGCGACCTTTACCTAGTTTCGCAAATAGGTCTTGGAAACGTTTTAGTGAATTTTCAGCACTACGTGGTGGCGTATCACGGCCGTCTAGGAAGCAGTGTAGGTAGATTTTCTCAGCGCCACGAGCTGCTGCCATTTCAACCGCTGCGTAGATGTGATCTTCGTGAGAGTGAACACCACCAGGAGACATAAGACCCATGATGTGTACAGCTTTCTCAGCTTTTACTGCAGAGTCGATAGCTTCAACTAGTGCCGCTGTCTCAGCGAACTCACCGTCAGCGATAGACTTAGTGATACGAGTTAGATCTTGGTATACAACGCGACCTGCACCGATGTTGGTATGACCAACTTCTGAGTTACCCATTTGGCCATCAGGTAGACCAACGTCCATACCTGAAGCAGAGATTAGAGTGTTAGGGTTGTTCGCAATCAGTGCATCCATTACTGGTGTTTTAGCATTTGCAATTGCGTTACTTGCTGTGTCTTCACGGTAACCGTAACCGTCAAGGATAACTAGAGCCAATGGCTTCTTAGCAGACATAGTGATGACCTCATCAAATTTAAGTAACTTTCGGTGTAGAGCTTCGTTGCTCCATCTAACCTTGAAACAAAACTAGCGTAATTTTACTACACTTTTTAACCAAAACTGTAGGTTAAGATCAAATAATGTTTGCGATTTATTGTTGCTATCTTACAAGTTAGCAAGCAATCCAACCTAGTCAGCAAACGTGTTCCACAAGCATAGTCACTTTCAAGACGCTTTGTACCACCACCGAAATACTTTGGTGAAAAACTTTTTGTTGTGACCCATTGTGCGCCTTTTCGACCAGAAGTGAAGTCAATTACGCCGATTGAATTGATAGGAGGAAGTGATAATAAGATTGCATGAATGACAAGTTTGGAAGAGCTCACCGGAAGCGATTAGATCTCAATTATTCGTTAGAAAATTTTAACCCTCTCGCCTAAGACGACTATCCCCGCTATACTCCTGCTTTATTTTTCCGCCAACAGTGCAAGAGCTCAAGACATGCAAGAGTACATTGATTTTTTCCAACAGAACATGATTCTATCTTTGGTTTGGGTAGGTCTTCTTGTCGCATTTATCATGAACATCGTGAAATCAGCGACGGCTGCATATAAAGAAGTGAACGTAAACCAACTGACTCACCTAATGAACCGTGAAAACGGTGTAGTAGTGGATATCCGCTCTAAAGATGAGTTCAAACAGGGTCATATCACCGACGCACTTCACATTTTACCATCAGACATCAAAGCTGGTAACTTCGGTAGCCTTGAAAACCGTAAATCAGACCCAATCATTGTGGTATGCAAAACGGGTCAAACCGCTCAAGAAAGCGCAAACCTACTAGCGAAAGCTGGCTTTGAAAATGTAAGCCTACTGAAAAATGGCCTGATTGCGTGGAGTGAAGCAAACCTACCTCTAGTACGTGGTAAGAAATAACCTTCAAGCCCTGACAGGTATAAACTGAGTAAATAGAGAGCAGTTGAAGCACTAAGTTGTGATGCCTTGCACGTAATACGCGCTTCATCTAGTCATATTAGATTTGCTCAGTTAGTCTCAAGACATATTTAAGGGTTTAGAGGTATCTAGGCCCAACAAACGATTATTTAAGGATTTAAAAATGGCTGAAGCAGCACCACAAGAAGCACAACAAAACTTCGCAATTCAACGTATCTTCCTAAAAGATGTATCTTTCGAAGCACCTAACTCTCCAGTTATCTTCCAAAAAGAGTGGAACCCAGACGTTAAACTGGATCTAGACACTCAAAGCCGTGAGCTAGGTGAAGGCGTTTACGAAGTAATCCTACGTCTAACAGTAACAGTGAAGAACGAAGAAGAAACAGCATTCCTATGTGAAGTTCAACAAGGTGGTATCTTCACTGCGGACAAGATGGAAGCAGGTCAACTAGCTCATTGCCTAGGCGCATTCTGCCCTAACATCCTATTCCCATACGCTCGTGAAACTATCTCAAGCCTAGTTGTAAAAGGTACGTTCCCTCAACTGAACCTAGCGCCAGTTAACTTCGATGCGCTATTCATGAACTACCTACAGCAGCAAGCTCAGCAAGGCGAAGGCGAAGCTCAAGCGTAATTTAAACCGTTCTTGACGCACGACGGCAACGTGGTGTGGGACAATGTAAAAAGCGAAATCAAAATGCACAAAGCGTCCATCAGAAAGATGCATTGTGCATTTTTTGTTTCTGCCTTGTAATTAGGTGCGAATCGGCGCCATTTACAGGTGGTAATTACTTGATTTGGTATTATCATTCAGAAAAAACAACGATCAGGCGGTAGCATGACACAAGCAAATACGAACAATGCCTACGGTAAAGACATTACGATGACAGTGATTGGCGCTGGCTCTTACGGTACATCTCTAGCGATTTCTCTCGCTCGTAACGGTGCAAATGTGATCCTTTGGGGTCATGAGCAAGAGCATATGGCTCGTCTTGAGGCAGATCGCGCTAACCATGAATTCTTACCAGGTATCGACTTTCCTGAAAGCTTGATTGTTGAATCCGATCTAGAGAAAGCGGTTCAAGCAAGCCGTGATCTACTCGTTGTTGTTCCAAGCCATGTATTTGGAATTGTGCTAAACAGCCTTAAACCATTCCTACGTGAAGACTCTCGTATTTGTTGGGCAACCAAAGGCCTAGAACCAGAAACCGGCCGCCTTCTAAAAGAAGTCGCATTTGATGTGATTGGCGAAAACTACTCTCTAGCCGTTTTATCGGGACCTACCTTTGCAAAAGAACTCGCAATGGGTATGCCAACCGCTATCTCAGTGGCTTCTCCCGAC
Source organism: Vibrio sp. D401a (assembly GCF_030248515.1). Taxonomy (NCBI): domain Bacteria; kingdom Pseudomonadati; phylum Pseudomonadota; class Gammaproteobacteria; order Vibrionales; family Vibrionaceae; genus Vibrio; species Vibrio sp. D401a. The sequence continues at coordinate 11,563 of NZ_JAHGAI010000064.1, forward strand.
GCTGGCTTTGTTGCCGACCTACAAGAGAAAATCCACTGTAGTAAAACTTTCCGCGTATACGCAAACAACGACTTTATCGGCATGCAACTTGGTGGCGCGGTGAAAAACGTTATCGCGATTGGTGCAGGCATGTCCGACGGTATTGGCTTTGGTGCCAACGCTCGTACTGCATTGATCACCCGTGGCTTAGCAGAAATGAGCCGCCTTGGCGCAGCGCTTGGCGCTCAACCAGAAACCTTTATGGGGATGGCAGGACTGGGCGATCTAGTCTTAACTTGTACAGATAACCAATCACGTAACCGTCGCTTTGGTTTAGCATTGGGACAAGGCAAGGATGTCGACACCGCTCAGGAAGAAATCGGTCAGGTAGTTGAAGGCTACCGAAACACCAAAGAGGTGTGGATGCTTTCCCAACGTATGGGCGTTGAGATGCCAATTGTTGACCAAATTTATCAAGTATTGTATCAAGGAAAAGATGCACACCTGGCAGCACAAGATTTACTTGCGCGTGACAAAAAATCAGAGGGAAAGTAGCACTCTAGCTCCCCTTTTTCCTCAGGAGAGGAAGGATAATAAAGTCGTAATAACACTGTCGGGACAAGGAAGAACCACTCAGGATATTGAGAATGAAGCACTGCGAAAAACAAAAAGTTTGGAATAAGATAGTATCTGAAGCCCGTGAGATGTCAGAACAAGAGCCAATGCTGGCCAGTTTCTACCACGCAACCATCATCAAACATGATAGTTTGTGTGCGGCGTTAAGTTATATCTTAGCCAACAAGTTAAACACCGCGTCTATGCCAGCCATGGCTGTTCGGGAAGTAGTGGAAGAAGCATTTGCTGCAGACCCTACCATCACCGATGGTGCCGCTTGTGACATTTGTGCCACGGTTAATCGCGACCCAGCTGTTTCAATGTACTCAATGCCACTACTATACCTAAAGGGCTACCACGCTCTACAGGGTTACCGAGTGGCAAACTGGCTGTGGAAGCAAGGCCGTCACGCTCTTGCGACTTATCTACAAAACCAGATTTCTGTAGCATGTCAGGTGGATATTCACCCTGCAGCGCGCATTGGTAGTGGTATCATGCTAGACCATGCGACCGGCATTGTGATTGGTGAAACGGCCGTTGTCGAAAACGACGTATCTATTCTGCAAGATGTCACCCTAGGTGGTACCGGTAAAGAATGCGGTGACCGTCACCCGAAAATTCGCGAAGGCGTAATGATCGGCGCTGGAGCAAAAATTCTTGGCAACATTGAAGTGGGCGAAGGCGCAAAAATTGGCTCCTGCTCTGTCGTGCTGCAACCCGTACCACCGCATACAACAGTAGCAGGTGTTCCCGCAAAAATTGTCGGTCGTCCAAAAACGGACAAACCTTCATTAGACATGGATCAGGGCTTCAATGGCAAATCGCAGAGCTTTATTCATGGAGACGGTATTTAAACACCTCTCGACTTTTTCTTAATGTTAGTGTGGTAGGTTGTAATCAAGTGAAAGAACGTAATTCTGTTGTCACCCGCTCTGCGGTTATTTTAGCTTGCGCATTATCTGCCACACTCTCCAGCTCAACTTTTGCAGCGAGCCAGCAAGAGTTAAAGGGCGTAAAAAGCGAAATTAATCGTCAACAACAGTCACTTACCTCCCAAGAAAAAAAGCTGAATGACTTACAAAAGTCATTAAAAGATCAAGAGCTTGGTATATCAAAGCTTGAGCGAGATATTAAACAAACGAAATCGGAACTCGCAAAAGCAGATCAAAATATCAATAAATTGGAAGAGAAGATTTCTCTACAAGAAGCGCAACGCCAAGCCCAAGAAGAACAACTCAAACAGCTGATTCAAACCTACTACGTCACTGAACGAGCTAAAGCTAATGGTCACCTTTTAAATGAAGGCATTGAAGAAGACCGCATTAGTCAGTATTTCCAACACCTTGCTAAAGCTCGTTCAGAAGTCATTGATGCGATAAGCAAAATTACAGAAGAGTTGGCACACAATAGAAATCAGCTTGAGCTTGAAAAAACGCAAATTGAGAACTTGTTGAAACAACAATCTCAAAAGCGTGCGTCATTAGCCTCAACACAATCCAACCGAAAAAAAACGTTGGGGAACATTCAAAAGAACATCAAAGACGACAAGCGTTACTTGGCTGAACTGCAACGCAACGAAACCCGATTGAAAGCAGAAATAGCAAAGGCTGCCAAACGCAACGCCGTCCCGATGGATGGTATTGCTAAGCAAAGAGGCAAGCTACCGTGGCCTCTCAAAGGACGTGTTTTGCATAGCTTCGGTACCAAGCAAACAGGTCAAGTAAACTGGAAAGGCATGGTGTTATCTGCCAGCTACGGCCAGCAAGTGAAAGCGGTCTATTCAGGTACCGTGGTATTTGCCGAATACCTACGCGGTTACGGTCTAGTGGTACTTCTCGACCACGGCAAGGGTGACATGACGCTATATGGCTACAACCAAGCTCTGACTAAGAAAGAGGGCGATAAGGTTACTGCTGGCGAAGTGATAGCTCTCGCGGGGGATACCGGTGGTCAAGACAGAGCTTCACTCTACTTCGAAATCCGCCGGAACAGCGAAGCGCAAAATCCAAAATCTTGGTTAAAACGTTTATAACTACCGTTTGTCATTGCAGTTTATGAACCAATAATTAAAAACAAAGGAGCCAATCGGCTCCTTTGTTGTATTCACATTTAGAAAAACGCTAGGCGTAATACGTCTCTACTGCGTCGATAAAGGCACTGACATCACATTTACTTAACGCATTGATACCCGCTGCAGCTTCTCGGCCGCCACCAGTTGGGAACTGCCCACACACAGCCACGGCACCTTGCTTGTTATTCAACGGTGCGCGAAGAGAAACCGTGTAAGTGCCATCTGTATTTTCAGTTAATACCGCATGCGCAGAGTCTGGGGTTTGGTTTGCAAGCCAGTTGCCATAAACGCCACTGATTCGGCGTGATGCCGCGTTGTTTGGCAATTCAAACAGCTTGAGCTTAGCGCTTTCATGAGTTGCCGGAATCGCTAATGCCGCGTCCATATCTTGCTGATAAGCCGATTGCAATTGGTAGTAAGGTGAGGCTTTATCTGCAATCACATCGAATGGTGACACGTATTGCTTCAACGCTTGGTACAAATCGGCAGGATGAAAGTGGAGGTCATCAACTTTAGAGCCGTAGCCGTTGTAGTTAATCAATGTACCCAGCTCTTTTAACTGCACTTTTTGCTCTGCACTGAGTCCAACTTTATCTGCCAGCGCATCGGCTCTAGCAATCAAGTTATCGCCATAAGCGGCAGTGATTGCCCATAAATGGAAGCGACCATCTAATAATTGGTCAACAATCAAAGCAGTACAAATATTGGCATCAAGATCGATGTGCGCATCCAAATTACCATGCTGAGGTATCTCTCCCGCTTTGTGGTGATCTGCATAAAACACGTGTGCGCCTTGAGCTAAAGCTTGCTCTAGACCAGCCATGTTCTTTTCCATTGAAATGTCCAACACTGTCAGCTCATCGCCCGCTTGCACTTCCACTTTTTCCACCAGCTTGATGTCGCGCTTAACGCCCGTCACCAACTCAGCGTCGATTGGATCGGCTAAACGCAGTTGCAGTAATGCGATGATGCCGTCAGCATCGCCATTAAAAATGTCGTAGTTCATTGGACGATAATTCCTGTATCGAGAGTCATACCCAAGGGATGGTTTGGGCGTGCATGAATCCTATTGTGCGAAATGAGCACAGCAAGTCAACTCGAGGAGGGAGCTGAAAATGAGAGCTGCGCTCTAAACTTTAAGCGTAGAACCATACTCTCATTTTCTAGATTTAATAAGGAGGGAAAATAGTATTAACTGTGCAGTCGGCTCACCGCTTCTTCAAGCAGCAGTAGTTGTTCCATACCCTGCTCGGTCGCCACAGGCTTAACCACGTTAAGCATTTGCAGCATGCCCTGTTTTACCATTTGCTCGGTGATTTCGGTCTTTGGAGACATTGCCGATTGGTAAGCTAACCAACTACACGCAATAAGGTGCAGCGTGCATACCAGTGACTTCAACTGTTCTTGGTCAACATTCAGCAGCTTTAACGCCACAAACTCTTGCATGATCGCAATCAGGTTTGCTTGCAGCTTCTCTTGAACATCCATGTATTCATCATGTAACTGTTCATCTCGAGACAGAATTTCTGGTAAGTTTGCGTAGAAAAAACGGTACTTCCACATCAAAGTGAAGATCGAGTCGAGGTAGCTTTTCAGCATGGTCAGACTTTCTTGAGAACCTTGGATTGGAGTAAATCGTTCTAGTAGCTCTGCAGAATAAAGTGCAAAGATCTCGCGTACGATTTCTTGTTTATTACGGAAATGGTAGTAGAGATTGCCTGGACTAATTTCAATATGGTCAGCAATGTGATTCGTCGTAATATTGCGCTCACCATGTTGATTAAACAACTCCAGTGCGGCATAGACAATTTTGTCGCGCGTTTTCATGGTTATCGTATTCCCTCTTCATTAACCTTTCGAGTATAGCGACTTCACTTTGGTAGGTCGATAGAGGGCAAAAATACAGCAACATAGCAGACCAGTTATACGCCAACAGCGCTTCTATTTTCGGCCTGCTATGAGCAATAACACTAAGCGATTGGGAATGGGAAAGCCGTCACTTGGTCAATATGATCACAACCCAATGCCAGCATGATCAAGCGGTCAACCCCCAGGGCTACACCAGCGCAATCTGGCAAGCCAGCTTCTAATGCACCAATCAAATGGTAATCGATCGGCTGTGGTTTCAAGCCCATTTCCAGACGCTTAGCGTTATCTTGTTCAAAGCGCGCCAATTGCTCTTTCGGGTTGTCCAACTCATGGAAACCGTTCGCCAGCTCAATGCCTTTGAAGTACACCTCGAAGCGATCCGCCACTCGGTTGTCTTGCGGATTGATCTTTGCCAGCGCCGCTTGCGATGCAGGGAAGTCATAAACAAACGCCGGAACTTGCTGACCAATCTTGGCTTCGACACCAATGCTGAACAACAATTGCAGCAAAGTATCACGGTCTTCTTCAGGCTCGGCAATATCACTCAGCCCTAGTTTAGCCGCCACCGCTTTTAGCTCTTGCATTGAACCTTCTAGTGGACACACGCCGAGCACATCAATAAAGGCTTGCTGGTAAGTCATGCGCTCGGCTGCGCCGCACTTCAATACCAGTTGTAGCAGGTCATCCATTTCGTCCATCAGCTTGTGGTGATCAAAGCCGATGCGGTACCACTCCAACATGGTGAATTCAGGATTGTGGTGACGACCATTCTCTTCATTACGAAACGCTTTGTTGATTTGGTAGATACAACCACTGCCTGCCGCTAGTAAGCGCTTCATATGGAATTCAGGGCTAGTCATAAAGAACAACTTGCTGCCATCGGCATAGCCTGGGCCAACAAACTCGGTCTGGAAGGTATGCAAATGAATGTCGGTCACGGTGGCGTGACTCATGGCTGGCGTGTCGACTTCCATCACCTGTCGCTCGGCAAAGAATTGACGAATAGCGGTGATCAACGCGGCACGTTGACGAAGTTGTTCCATAGAAGCAGTAGGTTGCCAGGTCGTTTGCATAACAAGACTCTCAATACATAAGTGAGCGAGGAAAATAGCAATTTTGTCACGCTTTGCCTAGCTCGGCGAGGGGGGATTCATCTTAATTGTATTGGTCTAAATACGAATAAAACTCGATCAGAATTGAAGCAAGCATTCCACGTTCTACAGTACAAAAAACACTCACAACTTACCCTATTATCAATGAGGGTAATGTCGTGCAACACCTGTGTAACATTGAGCAGCTTTACGTTTATCCCTCAACTGTTTCGTGCCGTGATAGCAGTCACATAACCTAGAATTTCTATGCTCTCGTGTGCATTACCGGAGAAAAAACCCAAATACATCAATTTTTCTGCCATAAGGCTCCCCTACACTAACCCTACTACTTTTGAGGGATAGCCTAAAAACGGTGCCCTCACACTCACAATAACAAGCGGATTTCCGCAATCACACACTGGAGGATAACTGTGCAAACTATCACCACAGATATCGCAGTCATCGGCGCAGGCGGCGCTGGTCTTCGTACTGCTATTGCAGCGGCTGAAGCAAACCCGGACTTAGAAGTAGCGCTTATTTCTAAAGTTTACCCAATGCGCTCCCATACGGTTGCTGCAGAAGGTGGCTCAGCAGCAGTTATCAAGGATGAAGATAGCTTAGACAACCACTTCAACGACACTGTTGGCGGTGGTGACTGGCTATGTGAACAGGACGTTGTTGAATACTTTGTAGAGAACGCGACTCGCGAAATGATCCAAATGGAGCAATGGGGTTGCCCATGGAGTCGTAAAGAGAACGGTGAAGTCAACGTACGCCGCTTTGGTGGTATGAAGGTTGAACGTACTTGGTTCGCTGCAGATAAAACTGGCTTCCACATGCTTCACACGCTATTCCAGACGTCGATGAAGTACGACAACATCAAGCGCTTTGATGAGTACTTTGTTGTCGACTTGCTTGTTGATGAAGGTGAAGTACAAGGTCTGATTGCAATCCACATGTCTGAAGGTGAACTAGTTACGATTAAAGCGAAGTCTGTCGTACTAGCAACAGGTGGCGCAGGTCGCGTTTACCACTGTAACACCAACGGCGGTATCGTAACGGGCGACGGCATGGCTATGGCTTACCGTCACGGCGTTCCTCTACGTGATATGGAATTCGTTCAGTACCACCCAACAGGTCTTCCTGGCACGGGTATCCTAATGACTGAAGGTTGTCGTGGTGAAGGCGGTATCATCGTCAATAAAGACGGCTACCGTTACCTACAAGACTACGGCATGGGCCCAGAAACTCCAGTGGGTCAACCTAAGAACAAATACATGGAACTAGGTCCTCGCGACAAAGTTTCTCAAGCTTTCTGGCACGAACAACAGAAAGGCAACACCATCAAACACCCTCTTGGTGATGTGGTGCATCTAGACCTTCGCCACCTAGGTGAAGAGTACCTACAAGAGCGTCTACCGTTCATCTGTGAGCTAGCGAAAGCTTACGTGAACGTTGACCCTGCAAAAGAGCCAATTCCAATTCGTCCAACGGTTCACTACACCATGGGTGGTATTGAAACCAACGGTGAATGTGAAACTCGCATTAAAGGTCTATTCGCGGTTGGCGAATGTGCGTCTGTTGGTCTGCACGGTGCAAACCGTCTAGGTTCTAACTCGCTGGCTGAGTTCGTGGTATTTGGTCGCGTTGCGGGTGAACAAGCGGTGAAACGTGCTGCAGAATTCAAAGGCTGGAATGAAGAGTCTATCGCGACTCAGGTGAAAGCAGTTGAAGACCGCATTGCCGCTCTAATGAACCAAGAAGGTGATGAAAACTGGGCAGATATCCGTACTGAAATGGGTCACACCATGGAAGCAGGTTGTGGTATCTACCGCCAAGAAGACTTGATGCAAGCTACCATCGAGAAAATCACTGAGCTGAAAGAGCGTTACAAGAAAATCAGCATCAAAGACAAAGGCAAAGTGTTCAACACTGACCTTCTATACGCTATCGAAGTGGGTTACGGCCTAGAAGTCGCAGAAGCGATGGTTCACTCTGCAATCCTACGTAAAGAATCTCGTGGTGCGCACCAACGTCTAGACGACGGTTGTACAGAACGTGACGACGTGAACTTCCTGAAACACTCGCTTGCTTTCTTCAAAGAAGATGCAGCACCAAGCATCGACTACAGCAACGTGAAGATCACTAAATCTCAGCCTAAAGCGCGCCTATACGGTGAAGCGGCAGAAAAAGCAGCAGCAGCTGAAAAAGCCGCTGAAGCAGAAGCGAAGAGCGCAGAGGAGCAAGCATAATGTCAGCAAACCGCATTCAAAAAGTAGACATTCTGCGTTACGACCCTGAGAAGGACGCGGAACCATACAAACAAACATTCGAAGTTCCATTTGATGAAACCATGTCCGTACTTGATGCACTTGGTTACATCAAAGATCACCTAGACAAAGATCTGTCTTACCGCTGGTCTTGTCGTATGGCGATCTGTGGTTCTTGCGGCATCATGGTAAACAACGTGCCTAAGCTCGCTTGTAAGAGCTTCCTACGTGATTACCCGAATGGCGTAACTATCGAGCCACTAGCAAACTTCCCAATCGAGAAAGACTTGATCGTTGATATGACGCCGTTCATTGAGCGCCTAGAAGCCATCAAGCCTTACATCATTGGCAACGACCGCAAACCAGAAGACGGCACAAACCTACAAACACCAGAGCAAATGGCGAAATACAAGCAGTTTGCTGGCTGTATCAACTGTGGCCTGTGCTACGCCGCGTGTCCTCAGTTCGGTTTGAACCCTGAGTTCATCGGCCCTGCAGCACTGACTCTGGCACACCGTTACAACCTAGACAGCCGTGACAACGGTAAAGCCGAGCGTATGAAGCTGATCAACGGCGAAAACGGCGCTTGGGGTTGTACGTTTGTTGGTTACTGTTCTGAAGTTTGTCCGAAGAGCGTAGATCCTGCAGCGGCAGTAAACCAAGGCAAAGTGGAGTCTTCTATGGACTTCGTGATTGCGATGTTGAAACCTGATGGTTCACCAAAGAAAGTGGAGGCATAAGGATGAGCAACCGTAAACCTTACGTTCGCGAAATAAAACGCACATGGTGGAAGAACCATCCTTTCTACCGCTTCTACATGGTACGTGAAGCAACGGTGCTTCCTCTGATCCTATTCACTATCTTCCTAACAGTCGGCCTAGGCTCATTAGTGAAAGGGCCTGAAGCTTGGCAAAGTTGGTTGGAGTTCATGGCGAACCCTATCGTAGTAGCAATCAACATCGTTGCTCTACTAGGTAGCCTGGTCCACGCACAAACCTTCTTCAGCATGATGCCACAGGTAATGCCAATTCGTCTGAAAGGCAAACCAGTGGACAAGAAAATCATCGTTCTGACTCAGTGGGCAGCGGTCGCGTTCATCTCACTGATCGTTCTCATCGTGGTGTAAGGAGCTTTAGTAATGAAACCGAATTATAGTGTTAACACAGCACCAAAGCGTTCTGATGAGCCAATTTGGTGGGGTCTATTTGGTGCCGGTGGTACTTGGTTTGCGATGATCACGCCAATCACCGTACTTGTTCTTGGTATCCTAGTACCACTAGGCATCATTGATGCAGAAGCAATGAGCTACGAGCGCGTATCTGAGTTTGCGACTAGCATCATTGGTGCACTGTTCATCATCGGTACACTAGCGCTGCCAATGTGGCATGCGATGCACCGTGTACACCACGGCATGCACGACCTAAAATTCCACACTGGTGTGGTAGGTAAGATCGCATGTTACGCGTTTGCAGGCCTTATCTCTGCACTAGCCGTTATCTTTATCTTCATGATCTAAGAATCTGAAGAAAATGAAAAAAGCTGGCACCTAGCCAGCTTTTTTATTGCCTGTAACTCGTGTTTGAATGCCAAGCGCTACTCAATAAAGGTCGCGATTTCATCCAGTGACTTTTTGTGCATCGCATGCTCTGGAATGGTCGCATCTTCTTCCGGATAGCCCGTCACAATCAACATATATGGACGGTCGACATCATTGTCTCGCCCACAAATCTTGCTCAAGAAACTCATCGGCTTTGGCGTGTGAGTCAGTGTCCCGAGCCCTGCATTGTGCAGTGCTTGAAGCAAAAAGCCTGTGGCAATCCCTACTGACTCGTGCACGTAATAATTGGTTTGCTCCCCATCGTTACTCATGCCGCCCTTCTTCTGCGAAAACACCGCGATCAACCACGGTGCTTTTTCTAGATAGGGCTTGCTGGCATTGGTACCTAGAGGTTTCAGTGCATCTAGCCATTCTTGCCCTGCTCTCCCTTCATAGAAAGAACGCTCTAACTCTTCGGCGGCTTGGCGGATCTGGCCTTTCACTTCCACACTATTAATCGCAACAAAATGCCAAGGCTGATGGTTTGCCCCACTCGGAGCTGTACCTGCCGCTCGAATACAGTGCTCAATGACTTCTTTCGCCACTGGGCGGTCGGAGAAGCTACGAATCGAATGACGGCGTTGAAGTTGCTCAAGATTATGTACAGCTCTTGCTGCCATTTCTTGCGGAGGATATTCCACAAAGTCGATGAGTGGATGATGTTGTTCTTGAGTCGACATAGTGCTTCCTTGCGCTTGTTGGGTGTTGATTCACTATAGCCACAAATTTCACCCTCGCCTTTTTATCTTCATAAAATCAATGTGATATTGAGATAAAGCGCAAATATTCAGCCGTATTTCACCAACAAAAAAGAGAGGCTGATAACACGTATCAGCCTCTGCATTACTCTGATTTGTACAGCTACCAGAGCTTTTGGTCACCCATGATCTTATTGCTGTGTGACCTTCTTGGTTTGGTCCATTAAGCCCAATGCACCAAAGCCAGTAATGACATCGAGGTTAGTTTTCAGACCTGTCGCTTCCCCACCACCGATGTAGTTTTGTGGCATCTGAACTTGGAAGTTTTGCAGGTTGTTGTACAGCGAGTTCGCCACATCTCGGTTCAACTCTGCCAAGTACACTTCTCGGTTTGCACCTAGTGCTGCGTACTTAGCTTTCAAGACTTCCGCTTCTGCGCGGCCTTTTTCCAAAATCGCTTTTGCTTCGAATTCTGCTGATAAAGCATTGGCTTTTTGAATCGCTAAGTTCGCTTCTGCAATCGCTAACTCTTTCTCTTTTTCCACCTCAGCCAATCGCTTGGTTTTCTCAACCTCGACGATTTCACGCTCCGCAATTTGACGTGCAACTTCGACTTCTTTTTGCTGTGCGATGATCGCAAGCTCTTTACTACGTTGAGCATCTTGTACTTCACGGGTACGTTGAATCTCTTTACGTAACTGCTCAGTCTCTGCTTGTGCTTTGGAGGTCTCTTGCTCCTGAATCGCACGGATACGGTCTGCTACTAAACGCTTTTTATCTGCGAGCAATTGATCAAGCTGCTTCTCTGGTTGCGGGTCACCGATGGTCACCTGCGTCACTTGAATACCGTATTGCTGTAGCGGGTTATCCTGACGGATTGGTTGGCCAGTGTTGTCCACGACTGGAACCGTCTTCCAAACCAGTTGGTTAGTGCGTTGCAGTTGGTTCGCATTCGACTGATTCGCACCAACTGGAGCAAGATCTAACTCTTCCACTTCTACCTGACGACGCTCAGTCAGATAAATGCCTTCACGCAGTTGGTCTCCTAATTTGGATTTGAACTGGTTCAAGCCGCCTTGGAAAAACTCTTCTCCCGTGTATTGAGTCGCGGTAATCACCGTCACGTTACGTGCGTTCTTTACTAACAATGCATCGATTAGGTTGCTGTTGTTGCGGAACTCTTTATGCATCTTCTTAACCGCTTCTGGGTCATTGCTGAGCTTGAAGCGGAATGTCACTGGGATCTGACCAATGTAGGTATCGGCAAAGCGAACCTGCACCGCATCAAGACGTTGATAAAAATCCTCGCCCTTGCTGTTACCAAATGACACGGTGATCACTTGGTCATACTTGGTGATCTTGGACAAAAACGGCATACGAAAGTGAATGCCAGGCTCCGTGAACACGTCTAATTCACCGGTGATGTTGTTCTGGTGTACGTAGCTGTAACCTGCATCGGTCATTAGCACTGAGCTATTAATCGTTAAGCCAATTGCCAGCAGCGGGATACCAAATACGGCTGCTTTCAATCCTTTATGTAGTAACTGACGTCTCTCTTCCACTTTTAAACCTCGTCCTAAGCCTCTGCTTTCCATTTTGTTCTCCTTTTTGGATTGTCATTGAGTTAAATCGATAAAAATCAAATTGATATGCAACTCGCCGACAACGAGGACTAATGTATCAAATTGTGACATTAAGAAATAATCGAAAGATTCATGAAATAAATAAGTTTTTTACGAATAATACAAAATCATCAGAAATTTGCGGAAGATATCGATGTTTTGCACAGAGGCATCAAAGAGAGGAAAATGACGGGCAATAAAAAAGGCCGCCAAAGCGACCTTTTCCATATGATACGTTTGGGTGAAATTACTTCACACGACCTACGTATTCACCTGTACGAGTGTCAACTTTGATCACTTCGCCAATTGCGATGAATAGTGGAACACGAACAACAGCGCCAGTTGCTAGTGTAGCTGGTTTACCACCAGTACCTTGAGTATCACCTTTCAGACCTGGATCTGTATCTGTAACTTCTAGCTCAACGAAGTTTGGTGGCGTAACCGTAATTGGGTTACCGTTCCAAAGTGTGATCATGCAAGTGTTGTTTTCTACCAACCATTTAGCGTTTTCGCCAACCGCTTTCGCGTCTGCAGCGATCTGCTCGAAAGTTTCGTTGTTCATAAAGTGGTAGAATTCGCCGTCTGAATATAGATAATCTAGATCGATATCCATTACGTCTGCCACTTCACAAGTGTCACCAGACTTGAATGTTTTCTCTAGCACTTTACCAGAAAGAAGTTTACGAATTTTAACGCGGTTGAACGCTTGGCCTTTACCTGGTTTAACGTATTCGTTTTCCAGGATTACACAAGGCTCGTTATCAAGCATTAACTTAAGGCCGCCTTTAAATTCATTGGTGCTAACTGTAGCCATTTTGTCCTCTTACATTCTTAGAGCTAAATTCAATGCCGCACATAATAACCCGAAAAGTCGAATCTGTTGAGCAAAACTGGCTCAAACAGTTAGCGAATGGGATCTCTGATCCTGCAAAACTGCTAGAAATGTTGGAAATTGATCCATCGCCATGGCAAGACGGGTTTGCTGCGCGCAAGCTGTTTGCACAGCGTGTACCGCAAAGTTTTGTCGATAGGATGGAAAAAGGCAATCCTTACGATCCACTTTTACGCCAAGTATTACCTTTGAGTGCTGAGTTTGAAGTACATGACGGTTATTCCAATGACCCATTGGACGAGCAAGATAATGACATCCCCGGACTACTGCATAAATACCACAATCGCGCTTTGATGATCGTGAAAGGTGGCTGCGCCGTAAACTGCCGATATTGCTTCCGTCGCCACTTCCCTTATCAAGAGAATAAAAGTGGTAAACAAGCTTGGAGCAAATGCCTAGAATACATGGCGCAAAGGCCTGAGTTAAACGAAGTGATCTTCTCCGGCGGTGATCCACTAATGGCCAAAGACGATGAGATTCACTGGCTATTGGAGCACATCGCACAAATCCCACATATCAAACGCCTACGTATTCACAGTCGTTTGCCTGTCGTGATCCCTGCTCGTATTACTGACGAATTGTGCCAGCTACTTCGTGCTTCTCGCCTACAGATCGTCTTGGTGACTCACATCAATCACGCCAACGAAATCAACGCTGAGTTTTCTGCTCAAATAGCCAAGTTAAAGCAAGCTGGTGTGACTTTGCTTAACCAAGGTGTATTACTGAAAGGTGTCAATGACAGTGTAAAAGCACAAGTTGCCCTCAATGAAGCCTTGTTTGACAGTGGCATTTTGCCGTATTACCTGCACGTCTTGGATAAAGTACAGGGCGCTGCGCACTTCTTTGTTTCTGATGACAAAGCTAAAGAAATCATGCGCGGTGTCATTACACGTGTTTCTGGTTACTTGGTCCCTAAGCTAGCCCGAGAAATCGGCGGCCGCCCAAGTAAAACGCCACTGGATTTGCACTTAGAGTAGCGTGTTGCTCGTATAGGAATTTATCGTAACAAGTAAAAGCTTTTGTTCGATCGGACGGTCTTATCTATGCATACTCCGACAATCTTGGAGGTTAAGATGCAAGCAACTTTTGAACAATTATTCGATCTTGGCCCATTCAGCTGGCCAGCGTTAGCCTGTTGCGCCATCAACGGCTTAATGATCGGTATAGAGCGCCAAACTCGTGGTAAGCCTGTTGGTATTCGAACCGCAATTCTCGTCATCTCTGGTACTTACCTGTTTATGTCGATGGCGGTTTCACTCTCGCCAAACACTCTCGATCAAGCTCGCGTACTTGGCCAGATCATCACTGGCGTTGGCTTCTTAGGTGCAGGGGTGATGATGACGCAAGACGGCAAAATCCACGGCGTGACTTCCGCGGCAGTGATTTGGGTCTTGGCGGGGCTAGGGTTGATGATTGGCTTGGGCTACTTATCGCAATCGATCATCATTACCGTGTTGGCGCTGACCGTATTACTTGGCGTAGATAGAGCAGAAAACCGTGTTAAAGCGCTACGTCGTGGCGTACACCAGAAAATGCAGCAACGAAAAACGCCTACGCGTTTAATCAAATAAACAACACTATAAAAAAGACCCCGACATCATGCCGGGGTCTTTTTGTATCTGGTATTTATCGTAAGAGATCGCTTAATTTATTTCGCGAAGTTTACGATTGGGAAACACTTGAAGAAACCGTTGTCTGCACAGTTTAGAAGACCAATTTGAACACCGTCGATTTGGTCAGTCATGTTGAAGAAACCTAGCTGGAAGTTAGATTTTTTAGAGATACTTGCCAGACCGATATCTGCCATTGTGTAACCTTCAGAGTAGTTCACAGCACTCCAGTTCAAACCTTCAACGTTGTTGGTTACGTTTACCGCGCCTAGGTTAAGACCGGTTGTTTGGCCTTGGTTCCAGTTGAATAGACCTAGAGAAACACCTTTCATTTCTTGGTTTACTTTAGACGCGCCAAAGAAAAGGCCGAAGTTAACACCCGTTGTGCGGTCTGTTTCAGACATACCAAGTAGAGAGAAGTCGACACCTTTCACTTCGTTCACTTGACCGTGAAGAACCGCAAGACGAACACCACCAACAGAAGAGTTAGAAGGTGCGTTAGTGTTATCGATAGTCGAGAACATAACTGGCGTGCTGTCAGCAAGAGCAACAGGTGAAGCAATAGCGGCTGCAACAGCCAATGACGTCATAAGCTTTTTCATTTTCATCTCCATGGGGAATAGTTATTTTACAACATAGTGTAATGTACAAATTTTGCGCCATTTCAATTCAATAAATGTTAGCTGGAAGTCATATTTAACTCTCTGACAAATAAAGCAATTAATTCATCATAATTATTTATCTGCATTTTCCCTGACGATTTACGCACAATACCCGCACAATTGCGTATTTTTATATCAACTTACCCCATTCTATTGCTCAGAATAAGTTAAGGAACTCAATGCCATATAGGAGCTAAAAATAAAGATTAATCTCCTCAAACGCCTGCTTTTTCTTGCGCCAAAAACAGCAGATACAAAAAAGCCGAGGCATCCACCTCGGCTTATCGAACTTTATTGGTAGTCTAGCTCAACGCTCTATGGCTTTAGAACAAGGAGAGCACGCGCAGTTTACGCTAGTAAATGAGCATGCTCGACGCCGTTATCAAGCCTTAGAGCAAAGAGATAGGCTGGCTATTACATCATGCCACCCATACCACCCATACCGCCCATACCACCCATGTCAGGCATACCTGCGCCGTCTTTTTGTGGTAGGTCAGTAACCATCGCTTCAGTTGTGATCATTAGACCCGCTACTGATGCTGCGAATTGTAGTGCGCTACGAGTTACTTTAGTTGGGTCTAGGATACCCATCTCTAGCATGTCGCCGTATTCGCCTGTCGCTGCGTTGTAGCCGTAAGAACCTTCACCCGCTTTCACGTTGTTCGCTACTACTGACTCTTCGTCACCTGCGTTCTTCGTGATTTGACGGATTGGCGCTTCCATTGCACGTAGTGCAACGCGGATACCAACGTTTTGCTCTTCGTTGTCGCCTTCTAGGTCAACAATCTTAGATGCTGCACGGATTAGCGCTACACCACCACCAGCAACAACGCCTTCTTCAACCGCTGCACGAGTCGCGTGTAGTGCGTCTTCTACGCGGTCTTTCTTCTCTTTCATTTCAACTTCAGTTGCTGCACCAACTTTGATCACTGCAACACCGCCTGCTAGCTTAGCAACGCGCTCTTGTAGTTTCTCTTTGTCGTAGTCTGAAGTTGCATCTTCGATTTGCTGACGGATTTGAGCAACACGACCTTGGATCATTGCTTCTTCACCCACGCCATCGATGATGGTTGTGTTTTCTTTTGTGATTGCAACGCGCTTCGCTTGACCTAGGTCTTCTAGTGCTACTTTTTCTAGCTCTAGACCAACTTCTTCAGAAATCACGATACCGCCCGTTAGGATAGCGATGTCTTGTAGCATTGCTTTACGACGGTCACCGAAACCAGGCGCTTTTACTGCTGCAACTTTCACGATGCCGCGCATGTTGTTCACAACTAGTGTTGCTAGTGCTTCACCTTCTACGTCTTCAGCGATGATCAGTAGCGGACGAGATGCTTTTGCTACTGCTTCTAGTGCTGGAAGAAGTTCACGGATGTTCGATACTTTCTTATCGATCAGAAGGATGAATGGGTTTTCTAGATCAACAGAACCTGCTTCTTGGTTGTTGATGAAGTAAGGAGATAGGTAACCGCGGTCGAACTGCATACCTTCTACTACGTCTAGCTCGTCTTGTAGTGCTTGACCTTCTTCAACAGTGATAACACCGTCGCGGCCAACTTTTTCCATTGCTTCAGCAATGATGTTACCTACGCTTGAGTCAGAGTTCGCTGAGATAGTACCAACCTGTGCGATTGCTTTAGTGTCGTTACACTCAACAGAAAGCTCTTTTAGTTGCTCAACCGCTGCGATAACTGCTTTGTCGATACCGCGCTTAAGGTCCATTGGGTTCATACCCGCCGCAACTGCTTTTAGACCTTCGTTTACGATTGCTTGCGCTAGTACGGTTGCTGTTGTTGTACCGTCACCCGCTGCGTCGTTTGCTTTAGACGCAACTTCTTTAACCATTTGTGCGCCCATGTTCTGGAATTTGTCTTCCAGTTCAATTTCACGCGCTACTGATACACCATCTTTAGTGATTGTCGGTGCACCAAAAGATTTGTCTAGAACTACGTTACGACCTTTAGGACCCAGTGTTACTTTTACTGCGTCAGCTAGAACGTTTACGCCTTCTAGCATTTTAACTCGTGCGTCATTACCAAATTTAACGTCTTTAGCAGCCATCTTTAGTTTCCTTTTCTAAATTCTTAAATTTTGATTAGTATTTGAATCTGAGCAAAAAATTACTCAATGATTGCTATTACTCAACGATCGCCATGATGTCGTTTTCAGACATTACTAGCACTTCTTTACCGTCGATTTTTTCAGTCTTAGTGCCGTAGCCTTCAGCGAAGATAACGGTATCACCAACTTTAACGTCCAATGGCAGCACTGTGCCGTTTTCTAGGATGCGGCCTTTACCTACAGCTAGAACAACACCACGTGTCGATTTTTCCGCAGCAGAACCAGTTAGAACGATGCCACCCGCTGACTTTGATTCAACTTCTTTACGTTCTACGATAACTCGGTCATGTAATGGACGAATGTTCATCGGTCGTCTCTCCTGAAAGTTTCCATGTTTATTTGATAATTGCCCGCATAGGGCACGTGATCACTATATAAGGGGCAAACCCAACGATCCCAAGGGGTAGACGTGATTTTTTTGTGACTTAGTTAAAATAACCAACAGTCAGGCAACGGTTTGCGTGCGAAATGCTCACTCGCCGAGGCAACGGCTTTCTTGTATCCTTGCACTTCCCTCACCAGATAGACGTCAAAAATGCTGGAAAAGAACAAGCCGGACAATCAGGCCCAAGACAAACATGGTTTGCTGACCGCGCCCATTCCCGACACATTACGCAAAATGACCATCCCGATGACGATGGGCATGATCGCGATTTTGATGTTTAACTTGGTCGATACCTTTTTCATCTCGCTATTGGGTACCGAAGCGCTGGCGGCGATCAGTTATACCTTCCCAGTGACCTTTGCAGTGAACTGCATCACCATGGGGATTGGGATGGGTCTGTCGACCAATATCGGCCGCTTACTTGGCCAAGGGCAATCTTCCCAAGCCGCTCGTTTTACCAGTCATGGCTTACTGCTTGCCGTTGCTCTAGTCACTATCGCTTCGACATTGGGCTTCTTTACTATCGAACCTTTGTTTAGCTTCCTAGGCGCAAAAGAAGACTCCATCCCACTGATTGAGCAGTATATGCAGGTTTGGTATTTGACCATTCCTCTATTAGTGATTCCAATGGCGGGCAACAGCGCCATTCGAGCCACAGGTGACACCAAAACTCCAGCTAAGATCATGATGCTCGCAGGGCTTATTAACGGCATTCTCGACCCTTTGCTAATCTTTGGCTATGGCCCTTTCCCTGAGCTCGGTATTCAAGGCGCTGCGATTGCCAGTGCATTCAGTTGGTTTGGTGCGTTGTGCGGTTCTTTCTATGTACTGATCAAACGCGAAAAGCTGCTTGCCGCGCCGCAATGGTCGCTCATCAAACAAGACTGGCAGCAAACGCTCAAGATAGGCACACCCGCCGCTCTCTCGAATGCGATGACGCCACTCTCTGGCGCGATTCTGATGATGATACTTTCCAATCACGGTACCGCAGCGGTGGCAGCTTATGGCGCAGCGCAGCGTATTGAGTCAATCTTGATTCTGGTGTTGATGTCGCTGACCTCTGCACTTACCCCGTTTATGGCGCAAAACTTTGGGGCCAATAACCCTGCTCGCGCATTTTCAGGCTGGTTCCTCAGCATGCGCTTTGCGGTGGTGTTTCAAGGTTTTATCTTCTTGATGATGGTGCCTCTTAGCATTCCTCTTGCTGCACTGTTCTCCCAAGAAGCGGCAGTAAAAGACTTGCTGTGGCATTACCTATTAGTCGTGCCATTTAGCTATGGTTTCCAAGGCATTGTGATGATGTTAGTCAGTGGCTATAACGCGATGCACAAGCCGCTGCGAGCCTTCCAATGGAGCTTTATGCGCTTATTTGTCTTCACTCTGCCCGCGGCGTGGATTGGCAGTCAGCTTTATAGCATCGAAGGCTTGTTTATTGGCATTGCTCTGGGTAACACACTAGGTGGCTTACTAGGTTATCTATTTGCCCTGCGCGAGCGTCGTATGACATTAGCAGAGCACGCGAGCTCTTAGTTCCACATAACGCTAGTCTCAATCTCAGACGGATTTCAGCTCAGACAAGTTTCAGATAATAAAAAACCGCGGATAACCGCGGTTTTTTTGATTTTGACTTTATCAAGCGAGCTTAGAATAGCTCTTCAGCAACTTGGTATAGGTCGTTGCGTACTGGACGCTTCATGTTCTCGATTGCATCGATGATGTCGTGGTGAACCAGTTGCTCTTTCACGATACCAACACAACGGCCGCCGTGGCCTTCCATTAGTAGGTGAACGGCGTAGTTACCCATGCGAGATGCTAGAACACGGTCGAATGCTGTTGGACGACCACCACGCTGGATGTGACCAAGAACCGTTGCGCGAGTCTCACGACCAGTTGCCGCTTCAATCTCTTTCGCTAGTTCGTTCGCATCCATCATCAGCTCAGTTAGTGCGATGATTGCGTGCTTCTTACCTTTCGAGATACCGTCTTGGATGTTACCAATCAGCTTCTCTTTATCTAGGCCAGTTTCTGGAGTAATGATGTACTCACAGCCACCTGCGATTGCAGACATCAGAGTTAGGTCACCACAGTGACGACCCATGATTTCTACGATAGAAATACGCTGGTGAGAAGAAGACGTGTCACGTAGACGGTCGATAGCATCGATAACTGTGTTTAGTGCTGTTAGGTAACCGATTGTGTAATCTGTACCTGCGATATCGTTATCGATTGTGCCTGGTAGACCGATACATGGGTAGCCCATTTCAGTCAGTTTCTTAGCACCCATGTAAGAGCCGTCACCACCGATAACAACTAGTGCATCGATGCCGTGCTTTTTAAGGTTCTCAATCGCTTGTTCACGTACTGCTACTTCCTTGAATTCAGGGAAACGTGCAGAGCCTAAGAATGTACCACCCTTGTTGATCACATCAGAAACGCTAGAACGATCTAGCTTTTCAATGCGGTCTTCGTATAGACCTAGGTAGCCATCGTAAACACCGTAAACTTCCAATCCCTCAGATAGTGCTGTACGAACTACGCCGCGTACTGCAGCGTTCATACCAGGTGCGTCACCGCCACTTGTTAAAACACCGATCTTCTTAATCATGCTCACCCTCGATCTTTGGCAATCAATTTATTTAATTTTCTTCTAGGCCCCTTGTTACCAAGCAACCTGCATAATCCAGAACTGTGCGTTATGTTACATTTCCTCTACAGGAATACCAATGAAAACACACTTTTTTATGTAACTTTTCTACTTATGTAAGAGTATTACAGTTTCTCTTTGCAACTTCGTTGATTCACATCAGGATCACGATTCTTAATAAGTAGTGATGGAAAGATAGTCAATAAGCGCTTGGTTGTCGTCAGACTTAGCCCGATTTTTCGACCGTTACCAATCTTGCGCTTTTTGTTCTTTCTCTGGCCCAAACACCACCGACAACGGATCTTGGTGGATCAATACATCCGCTTCAGGAAACAGTTCAAGCAAATTATCTTCAACTTTATCCGCAATATGATGAGCTTCAATCAAGCGTAAATTGTCATCTAGCTCCAAATGCAGCTGGATAAATCGTGTTGGGCCTGACATACGTGTACGCAGTTGATGCACTCCCAATACGCCTTCCACTTTCAAGCATTCTTGACGAATTTGATCCAACTCTTCATCAGGCAGTTTTCTATCCAGTAAGGTCTGAATCGCCTCGCTAACCATCTTGAAGGCGCTGTATAAAATGAAGATGCCAATACCAATCGCAAATACCGCATCAGCTTGGGTGACACCAAAGTAACTCAAGCCTAATGCCACCATAATGGCACCATTCATATACAAGTCAGTTTGGTAGTGCAGAGAGTCTGCTGCGATCGCCTGACTGCCTGTCATGCGTACAACATGCTTTTGGAACATCACAAGTCCAAAGGTCACCACCATGGCGAAAAGAGAGACGTAAACACCGAGCTCTGGGGAATTGAGTTCATGCGGGCGGAAGAAACGTTCGATACCATTTAGGATCAGGAATACCGCAGAACCAGAGATAAACATGGCTTGCGCCAAAGCGGCCAACGACTCGGCTTTACCGTGACCAAAAGTGTGTTCTCTGTCAGCCGGTTGCAGGGAATAGCGCACCACAATAAGATTTACCACCGAAGCGGCGATATCCAACATCGAGTCAATTAAAGAGGCAAGTAAACTGACCGATCCCGTCACCCACCAAGTGATGACTTTAACAATCAAAAGAAGTGTCGCAACGATGGTAGCCGTCCAGGCAGCCGTCGTGACTAAGCGTGCATATTGCTGTTTCATAATCAAAGAGTTAACTCATACCGTATTTTGAGTATACCTTGAGAATCATGTAATGAGTATGAAATCGCCAAGATCAAAAAGAGGCAGCACTCTGGCTACCTCTTTAATTTTATCGATCAGCAATTAGCTTTCGTGGTGCTTTTTCATGCGTTTTTGCATCTTCTCTCCACACTCTTGTTGGCGCTCTTTCTGTAGCTCAACGTATTTTGTTTTTTGCTCAGGAGTCAGAACACTCAGCATTTGATGTTTCTTCTCTAGCATCTTAACGCGACGCTCAGTCTGCTTCTCAACCATCTCTTTTGCTAGATCGTTTGCCGCAGCTTCATCGAAGTTATCAGCCAGTAGTAGTGCTTGTACTTTGTCGTGGTGAGCTTGACGCTCTGCCATGCGAGCTTCGTGACCGTCAGCAAATTTTGCTTTCATTTCTGCTTTGTTTGCTTCACGCATTTCTTTTAATTGGTCTTTTTGTGCATCCGTCAGGTCTAGTTGACGCATGATGCCACGGTCCATACCCATGCCGCACTCACCGCGATGACCTTTGTGGTCTTTACCGCCAAATGCGAATGCACTCGCTGTACCTAGAGTTAGAGGTAGAACAACAGCCGCTAGTACTAATTTCTTTGCAGTTTTCATAATACGATTCCTTACACAGGTTAGTGATTCTTCTGAGCTGTTCTCACAGCGCTTGAGTGTAGAATACGACCTGCTAGGTAAAGCGACGTATAGAGACCGTAAAGAATCGTAAAGAGTGATTTTTACACTCATTGTTGCTCTTCATTACCATGTAATATTAAAGCGACCACGAATGATAAATAGGTACTCAAATGGCAAACATTCTTTTGATTGATGACGATACCGAGCTAACCAGCCTACTTAAGGAAGTGCTGAGCTTCGAAGGTTTTAATGTCAGCGAAGCCAACGATGGAGAAGCAGGACTCGCCGCTGTTCATGATGGGATCGACCTCATCTTACTCGATGTCATGATGCCAAAACTCAATGGAATGGAAACCTTAAAGCGCCTGCGTGAAAACTGGGAAACACCCGTGCTAATGCTGACAGCCAAAGGTGAAGAGATAGATCGTGTGATCGGTTTGGAGCTAGGGGCGGACGACTATCTGCCTAAGCCATTTAGTGACCGCGAACTACTAGCGCGTATTCGTGCCATCTTGCGTCGTACCAGCAGCACTCAGAAAAGCGGCAAAAACGGCGACTGCATTGAGTACCAAGAAATCAAACTCTACCCAGGTAAACAAGAAGCCTATTGTGAAGAGGTTCTGCTGGATTTAACCACCACAGAATTTGCCTTGCTGACTCACTTTGTACAGAACCCAGGACAAGTACTCACTAAAGAAACATTGAGTCTTGACGTACTTGGCAAGCGCCTCGCGGCCTTTGACCGCGCGATCGATATGCACGTGTCCAATCTACGTAAAAAACTGCCAGATCAAAGCAACGGTAAGCCACGCATTAAAACCCTACGTGGGCGCGGCTACATGTTGATTGAGGAGGATTAATGCGAGCACCACGCTTCAAACTGCCGAAGATAAACAGCTTGTATGGACGCATCTTTGCCATCTTTTGGTTCACTATGTTTTTGGTTCTGATGGCTGTGCTGTCATTACCCCACCTTGATCCACGGAAAGCACGCGACATTCCAAAAGAGCATTATCAACGTATGCTAGAAATACGTGACGGCATTGAGAAGAAGTATCGCAATCAAGATAACCTTGGCAAGATTCTCTTTAGCGTTGACGGACAACGAAGAAGCAAACACGATCCGCGTCCGCGCATCTTCTTTTCAGATCACGAGGGCAATGTACTAAGCACCTCGAGTCACAAAGACTTTAAGCTGCGCGCACTGCAAAACTTTGTCACCAGCATTGAAGATCAATCACAACCGAAACAAAAACTCTACGGCCGTTACATGATTGCGGGCCCTGTGCCGATCAAAATCGCCAATTCTGACCTACTGATGTACGTCGGTTTTAAGTGGAACGAGCCACCACCAATCATGCTGCGCCTGTTCGATCACCCATTGCAATTACTCCTCGCCGTCATGTTGGCGAGTACACCGTTATTGCTATGGTTAGCGTGGGCATTGAGCCAACCAGCTCGACGATTGGAAACCGCGGCACAACGCGTTGCTAAAGGTGAATTTGTCATCGACCCAAATCTGGAAAAAGGCACCACCGAGTTTCGCCAAGCAGGTACCAGCTTTAACCAAATGGTTGAGGCGGTGAATCAAATGATTTCTGGTCAGCAGCGTTTGCTCTCGGATATTTCTCACGAGCTGCGCTCTCCACTCACTCGCCTGCGTATGGCAAGTGCGTTGGCGACGCGTAAACAAGGTGAAAGCCCAGAGCTGACTCGTATTGATACCGAAGCCCAGCGCTTAGAACAGATGATTGCCGAACTGCTTGAGCTATCACGTATGCAAGTGAACAGTCACATGACGCGTGAGACTCAGCCAATTGCCAGCTTATGGGAAGAGATCATCAAAGACGCGCAGTTCGAAGCCGAACAGATGGGTAAAAGCCTCAGCTACTCTGCCTTGCCTGATCGCAGTATCTCGGGGAACCCTAAATTGTTGATGAGCGCAGTAGAGAACATCATCCGCAATGCGATTTACTACGGTAAAGACGAAGTGAAGATAGACATTCAGGATTCATTCGACACTCTCAGCATTGTGGTCGATGACAATGGTGAAGGCGTACCAGACGAAGAACTGGAAGCAATTTTCCGCCCGTTCTATCGGGTATCGACCGCGCGCGATCGCCATTCGGGAGGCACTGGCTTAGGCTTAACCATTACCGAAAGTGCTATCCGCCAGCACAGTGGCGTGATTGTCGCGAGTCGTAGTCCGCTCGGTGGTTTACGTGTCACCATTACCCTGCCATTGATCAGTGCGGGCAAATAACCCCACAAAGATCAAAGTTGATAATGATTTTCATTAACATTAAAGTAAATCCTCCATAAAGGAGGATTTACAATGTCGCACATTTTCCCAGAGCTTCCGTACGAATACGATGCGTTAGAGCCGTACATCGATGCGAAAACCATGGAAGTTCACTACAGCAAACATCATAAAACTTATTACGATAAATTCATGGCTGCCACAAAGGGTAGCGCTCTCGAGACCCAAAGCCTCGATGACATCTTCGCTTGCATTTCTCAACACAGCCCAGCAATTCGCAACAACGGTGGCGGCTATTACAACCACATCATTTACTGGAACTGCATGTCACCAGATGGTGGCGGTGAACCTCAAGGTGACCTAGCACAAGCCATCAACGACAAGTTTGGCAACTTCGAGACATTCAAAGACGAGTTCGCACAAGCAGCTATCAATACTTTTGGCTCTGGCTTCGCTTGGCTAATCGTAAAGGATGGGGAGATTCACATTACCTCCACCAGCAACCAAGACAACCCATTGATGGACGTTGCCGCACAACAAGGAGAGCCTATCCTAGCACTGGATGTATGGGAGCACGCTTACTACATCAGCTACCAAAACCGTCGCCCTGAATACATCGACGCATGGTGGAATGTAGTGAACTGGCGCGCGGTAGAAGAGAACTATGCTCACGCATTAGGTTAACTCTATTTCACGAGCGGGCGACAAGGTTCACCGAAATGCCCTCTTCTATACCCTGTCATTGTGCTGAATCTCGCTTCTCATGGTGACTTGGGTATATACTGCTCGCCTGTTTTTACCAATCTAATTCAATACCATGTTTGATATCGCTCTATACGAACCAGAAATCGCGCCGAACACCGGCAACATCATTCGCCTGTGTGCTAACTGTGGTGCGAATCTCCACCTGATTGAGCCACTAGGTTTTGATCTTGAAGAGAAGAAAGTCCGCCGCGCAGGTTTGGATTACCATGATTTGGCTCGCGTGACGCGTCATAAAGATTATCAAGCATTCTTGGCGTACTTAGAGAAAGAGAAACAAGGCAACTACCGCCTGTTTGCATGCACGACAAAAACCACTGGTCATCACGTGGATGCGAAGTACCAAGAAGGTGACGTGCTGATGTTTGGCCCAGAAACGCGTGGCTTACCAGCAGAAGTGATTGAAAGTTTGCCAATGGAGCAGCGTATCCGCATTCCAATGATGCCGGACGCACGCAGCCTAAACCTATCTAACGCCGTTGCTATCATTGCGTTTGAGGCATGGCGTCAAATGGGTTTTGAAGGCGCAATGTAAACGCACCAAACTACAGATACTAAAAAGGGCGCTGCATGCGCCCTTTTGTTTTTCTTACTGAGTGAATCAGTTGAGCTTGTTACGATCATCGTCGTCTTTACGCTCGTACTCACCTTCGAAGGTGTTGCCGTTATCCGATTGAGAATCAAATGGGTCACGACGGAATGGGTCTTGCTCAAATGGACCTTGATTTGAGAAGCCACCTTGGAAGCCGCCACCGTTCATAGTCTTCACCACCATCTTGCTCATTAGGTATTTGGCAATTGCCGCTCGCGGTGCTGGCAACAACACCAACATACCCAATGCGTCAGTCATGAAACCTGGTGTTAACAGCAATACGCCTGCAACTGCCAGCATCACACCTTCAAAAATCTGTTGAGCCGGAAGCTCACCTTGCTCTAAGCGCCCTTGCACTGACATCAATGTCTGGATGCCTTGGCTACGCACCAAAGACGCACCAACAAATGCAGTAATCAATACTAAAGCAATCGTAGGCCAGAGACCTAAGAAGCCTCCCACCTGAATAAATAGGCCGATTTCGATGATCGGGACGAAAATAAACGCCAATAATAAGATAGGAAACACATGCCCTCCTTTGTTGATTTCAGTGTAATGGCAAAAGCCTACTAAGCTCAAACGAATCGTTGTAAAAAAGCGTGTTCATACTAGGGAGAATGCGTTGTGCCAAAAACGCCCTTTGAATAAAGGTGCATATACAAAAATTGGTCGTTGAAAAGTGCTATTTTCGAACTCTTAAAATCCAACTTTGTCCAGCAAATTAGACTACCCATTAAGGGTTATTAATAACTCGTTCATACTTTGCAAAATATTGACGCATCAAAAGCGAAAAAGGTGATCTAGTTACTATTTTTATGCGCTAGGTACAGTATTATGTGCCACATAAGTCAGGACGGATTTTCCAGCCAAAAATTCTGATGAATGGATTCTAGATTGCAGAAATGGCTAATAAATAACTTTATTATCAGAATTATCATCTAAGGATCCTGTTATGGCTACTCTATCTGATGCTCCAAAAACAGCAAACCAAGCCACTCGTATCGAAGAAGATCTATTAGGTCAACGTCATGTTCCAGCTGATGCTTACTACGGCATCCACACTCTTCGCGCTATCGAAAACTTCAATATTTCAAGCACTACCATCTCTGACGTACCGGAGTTTGTACGCGGTATGGTAATGACGAAGAAAGCTGCTGCATTAGCAAACAAAGAGCTAGGTGCGATTCCAAAAGACGTTGCTAACTACATCCTAGAAGCGTGTGATTTGATCCTTGAAACAGGTAAGTGCATGGATCAGTTCCCTTCAGACGTATTCCAAGGCGGTGCGGGCACCTCAGTGAACATGAACACCAACGAAGTTATCGCGAACGTTGCACTTGAACTGATGGGCAAGGAAAAAGGCCAATATGAGTTCATCAACCCGAACGATCACGTAAACAAGAGCCAATCAACGAACTGTGCATACCCAACGGGTTTCCGTATCGCGGTTTACAACAGTGTTCATCAGTTGATGGAAGCGATCGAATACCTAAAAGGTGCATTCGAGCTTAAAGCACAAGAATTCAAAGACGTGTTGAAGATGGGCCGTACTCAGCTTCAAGACGCGGTTCCTATGACTGTGGGTCAAGAGTTCCACGCTTGGGCGGTTACGTTAAACGAAGAGATTCGTGCCCTAGACTACACATCTAAGCTACTACTAGAAATCAACCTAGGTGCTACTGCAATCGGTACTGGCCTAAACGCGCCTACGGGTTACCAAGCGCTAGCAGTAAAACACCTAGCAGAAGTAACAGGTGTTGAAGTGGTTGCCGCAGAAGACCTAATCGAAGCAACCTCTGACTGTGGTGCTTACGTAATGACGCACGGTGCACTAAAACGCCTAGCAGTGAAGCTATCGAAGATCTGTAACGACCTTCGTCTACTTTCTTCTGGTCCACGTGCAGGTCTAAACGAGCTGAACCTACCAGAAATGCAAGCAGGCTCTTCAATCATGCCAGCTAAAGTAAACCCAGTTATCCCAGAAGTAGTGAACCAAGTTTGCTTCAAAGTTCTAGGTAACGACAACACGGTTTCTTTCGCAGCAGAAGGTGGTCAGCTACAACTTAACGTAATGGAACCAGTTATCGCACAAAGCGTGTTTGAGTCTATCTCTCTACTACACAACGCGTGTGTGAACCTACGTGATAAATGTATCGATGGCATTACTGTGAACAAAGAAGTTTGTGAGAACTACGTTTACAACTCTATCGGTATCGTAACTTACCTAAACCCATACATCGGTCACCACGAGGGCGATATTGTTGGTAAGATCTGTGCAGAAACAGGTAAGAGTGTACGTGATGTGGTTCTAGAACGCGGTTTATTAACTGCTGAAGAGCTAGATGACATCTTATCAGTTGAAAACTTCATGCATCCGACTTATAAAGCGAAACGCTACGAGTAATCGCATGTTTAAGGGGTCCCAAACGGGGCCCTTTTTTAGGCTTTTATACGGTTAACCACACTTTTATTAAGCTTTTTATTACCGTAAGCCGAACAGGTTCTGATTCTCTGAACATTTACTCCTGTTCCTGAGTGTTCAAAAAATCAGAATCAATAAAAAACTAAAAGAGGTATCAATATGGTAATGGTCGAACTATTCGTGGTTCTGCTCTTCATTTATTTGGGGGCGAGAATTGGTGGTATCGGCATTGGTTTTGCTGGTGGTGCCGGGGTAATTGCGTTGTCTCTCATCCTGGGCGTTCCAACAAGCCAAGCTTACATACCTGTCGACGTAATCCTGATCATCATGTCTGTAATCACCGCTATCGCAGCAATGCAAGTCGCAGGTGGTTTGGACTGGATGGTACAGGTTGCAGAAGACTTTTTACGTAAGCATCCCGAACGCATCACTTTCTACGCGCCTATCGTGACATTCCTAATGACACTGATGGCGGGTACTGGTCATACGGCATTCTCTACCCTACCTGTAATTGCAGAAGTAGCGAAAGGTCAAGGCGTTCGTCCTTCTCGTCCACTGTCTATCGCGGTAGTGGCATCGCAAATCGCTATCACAGCATCGCCAATCTCAGCGGCAGTGGTGGCTTTCGCGGCAATGCTTCACCCGTTCGGCGTAGACTACCTAACGCTACTAGCGGTATGTATCCCAACAACCTTCATCGCTTGTATGATCGGTGCATTTGTTGCGAACTTCATGGGCTGTGAACTAAAAGACGATCCTGAATACCAACATCGTCTAGAGAACGGCCTAATCAAGCTAAGCACAGAATCTAAACGTGAGATCCTACCAACAGCGAAGAAAGCAACGTTCATCTTCCTTGGCGCGATCGCATTCGTAGTGTGTTACGCCGCGGCAATTTCCGGCTCTGTCGGTCTTATCGAGAACCCAGCGCTTGGTCGTAACGAAGCAATCATGACAGTAATGCTAGCAGCCGCAGCGGCTATCGTAATGAGCTGTAAAATCGACGCTGGTAAAATCCCAGCAGCGGCAACATTCCGCTCTGGTATGACAGCGTGTGTGTGTGTTCTTGGTGTGGCATGGCTAGGTTCTACATTCGTTAACGCGCACGTTGACGGCATCAAAGAAGTGGCTGGTGCGCTACTGTCTGACTACCCATGGATGCTAGCACTTGTTCTATTCTTCGCTTCAATGCTGCTTTACTCGCAAGGTGCAACGACTGTTGCGCTGATGCCAGCAGCACTAGCAATCGGTGTAGCACCACTTACCGCGGTTGCGTCTTTCGCAGCAGTAAGTGCGCTATTCGTACTACCAACTTACCCAACACTACTTGCTGCGGTTGAGATGGACGACACGGGCTCGACTCGCATCGGTAAGTACGTATTCAACCACCCGTTCTTCGTACCAGGTGTAGCAACTATCGCTTCAGCGGTAGCACTTGGCTTCGCATTCGGTGGTCTACTGATCTAGTAGAAACAGAGTCTTACTCGGGGAGCTTCGGCTCCCTTTTTTATTGCCTGAGACTCACGTTTTTGCTTAACAAATCTTCACTTCCATGAAACTTATTGGCTAGCCAGCAGGTCTGATTGAGTTACACTAACGGCAATTATCTAAGATGAATTGAACCTTTTATGCGTGCATTACTCTCCGTCTTACTCTTAGGGCTTATTACTTTTTCTGCGCCATCCATGGCCTTGTTTGGTAACGACCAGTTTGGTAACGACCAAAACAATGCCTTTGGCAGCAGCAACGATTCTTTTGTGCCTGTCGATCAGGCTTTCCCGTTCAACTACTACCAACAAGACGGCAAGCTGATGCTCGATTGGCAGGTACGTGAAGGCTACTACCTGTATCAAGAACGCTTGTCGATAGCAGGCGAAAATGTCGCGTTAGGCGACTTACAAATGGAGGAAGGCACACCGCATAAAGATGAGTTCTTTGGTGACGTGCATATCTACACTCAACCACTGTTTGTTAACGTGCCAATGCATAACTGGCAAGACGGCGCTCGCGTCGTGGTGCAGTACCAAGGCTGTGCCAAAGCAGGCTTCTGTTACCCACCAGAAACTCGCGTGATTCCTATCAGTGCGTTTACTTCATCGAACTCAGGCTCAACCACGTCGACGACTGCACCAAAAGCAGAGCAAGCACCAACGGTAACGCCACCAGCGGCGCAATCATCTACGTCTAGCGACACATCATCGGCTCCAGTAACACAGCAAGATAGCCTTGCCGCAAACCTAGCTGATAACTGGTGGACGCCACTTCTGTTCTTGGCGCTTGGTGTGGGCTTGGCGTTTACACCATGTGTACTGCCGATGTACCCAATCCTGACCAGTATCGTGCTTGGTAGTGGAAAACTAAGCCAACGCCGCGCACTAGGCTTGTCGTTTGTTTATGTGCAAGGCATGGCGCTGACTTACACCCTACTCGGTCTTGTGGTGGCCTCTGCGGGCATGCAGTTCCAAGCAGCGATGCAACACCCTTATGTGTTGATTGGTTTGAGTGTGTTATTCGTGGCGCTGGCACTATCTATGTTTGGCGTTTATAACCTGCAATTGCCAAGCGGCGTGCAAACGTGGTTAAACAACCTCAGCAACAAACAACAAGGTGGTAGCAGCGCAGGCGTGTTCGCCATGGGCGCGATTTCAGGTTTGGTGTGTTCACCATGTACCACGGCACCTCTGTCCGGCGCACTACTTTACGTGGCACAAAGTGGTGACTTACTCACCGGTGGTATCGCACTTTACGCACTGGCGATGGGTATGGGCATTCCACTGATTCTTGTTGCTGTATTCGGCAACAAACTTCTGCCAAAAGCAGGTGGTTGGATGGATCGCGTTAAGACCCTATTCGGCTTTGTTCTGCTGGCTGCGCCTATCTTCCTACTTGAGCGCATCATGCCAGAGGTGTGGGCAACCGCACTATGGTCAGCACTAGGTATCGCGGCTTTTGGTTGGCTATACCACATCAAAAACAGCCTAGAGTTTGGCGGTTGGAAGCAAAGCACAGTAGGCATCATCGCAGTACTAGGTCTGTTTGCTTCTGCTCAACCGGCGTTGAACTTCTGGTTTGGTGACAACACGACAACGCAAGCTCAGCAAGCAACGGTGAGCTTTACTCGCATTACTAACGTGGCAGAGCTTGAGGCAGCACTTGCTCAAGCTAAACAAGCAGGCAAACCAGTGATGCTCGACTTCTACGCTGACTGGTGTGTGGCATGTAAAGAGTTTGAGAAGTACACCTTCCATGACCCAAGTGTCGAAGCTAAGCTGCAAGACTTCGTTCTACTGCAGGCGGACGTGACCAAGAACCAAGTGCAAGACATCGAGCTGCTTAAACATATGAATGTACTTGGTTTACCAACCATTGAGTTCTGGGATGCTAACGGCGAACATGTTTCAAACGCTCGTTTAACTGGTTTTATGCAAGCCGAACCTTTCTTAAAGCACATCAACCGATTCTGATTGTGAATCATTCAAACGCCAGTGATTTTTCACTGGCGTTTTTTATTGTCTTAATAAATTCGAGAAACTTGCGTTTATATGCAATTTTTCTAATAAAAGTCGATTTGGTTCAGACTTTTAGCGGATAAACATTGTCCACATTCTTAAAGGTGGACAATAATTCCATTAACGAAATAGTCAAAAGTGTTTAACGTCATGGATTCGACCTACACCATAATCATCGCAGATGATCACCCCCTATTCCGCAATGCCTTGTTCCAATCGGTACACATGGCCGTGAGTGGGGCCAACCTTCTTGAAGCGGATACGCTAGATGCTCTACTCGCGTTGCTGGAAAAAGAAGAAGAGCCAGATTTGGTGTTATTGGACCTAAAGATGCCAGGCGCGAATGGCATGTCGGGGTTGATTCACCTTCGAGCCGAGTACCCAGATATTCCGGTGGTGGTCGTTTCTGCAAGTGAAGAGCCAAGCGTGGTCACGCAAGTGAAAAGCCATGGTGCATTCGGCTTTATTCCGAAATCCAGCGACATGCGTGAGCTGGTCAACGCCCTCAACCAGGTTCTCAATGGTGACCCATACTTCCCGGAAGGCTTGATCACCAATAACGCAGCTTGTAATGACTTGGCAGAAAAAATTGCCGCTCTTACCCCTCAGCAATACAAAGTGTTGGGCATGCTTTCCGATGGCTTACTCAACAAACAAATCGCTTACGAGCTCAATGTCTCAGAGGCCACCATCAAAGCGCACATGACGGCAATTTTCCGCAAGCTGGGCGTGAAGAACCGCACTCAAGCCGTCATCCTACTGCAGCAAATGGAACCCGAGCAGTAATGTGTTAGTAAATATATCTAATTCACATTTATATGACGCAAAAAGAACAACAGACGTTAAAATAAACAGGCTGCACTATGTAGCCTTTTCATCCCTCTGTTAAACCGCTAACTCTGGGAGGTCATACTTTGCTAAGTATTCTCGTCACTCAATTCGTTGTACTCTGGGCCGTCATTGACCCGATTGGTTCAGTCCCCGTTTATCTATCACAAACTCAACACCTCACGGCAAAACAGCGTCGTCTCGTCGCGTTAAAAGCCATCGCCATTTCGATGGGTGTGTTGCTGTTTTTTCTTATTGCCGGTCAGTTATTACTGGAAGCGATGCAAATCCCATTACCTGCCTTCCAAGCCGCTGGTGGTTTAGTGTTATTGCTGTTTGCACTATCGATGATCTTCGGTGAAAGCAAGCCAGAACAAGAACAAAAACTGGGTGAAGAAGTCAGCCACTCCGATCTTGCTGACTTAGCCGTTTACCCTCTCGCTATTCCCTCAATTGCATCACCAGGTGCCATGATGGCTATCGTGATGCTCACCGACAACAACCGTTACTCTTTTGTTGATCAGGCGACGACTGCTGGTGTCATGATGGCGGTGTTGCTGGTCACCCTCTTCTTGTTGCTGGGTGCAAACACAATTCAAAAAGTGATTGGAAACGTGGGTGCTGCCATCATCAGCCGCGTGATGGGCCTTATCCTTGCTGCCGTTGCATTGAATAATTTGCTACTTGGTATAAAAGATTTTTATGTTAATTGATAAAACTCTTAGACCTTTGGCTAATTTAACATCAAATTAACATCACACTTTTATTCCTGCTTCCTCTCAAACGCCCTAAAAACGGGCGTTTTTGCTTTTTGGCGTCCCGACTAAAGTTGAAAAGAGTTCTTGCCAACACCTTGCTAATGTACATGTTGAAACATTTTTTTAACAACAATACCAATCGTAAGGAGACGGCAATGGCATTTGAAAGCGAAGAAAGAGCCAAAGCCTACTGGGACAAGAACGTGAAGCTCATGATTACTCTAATGGTCATCTGGTTCGTAGTGTCTTTCGGCTGCGGCATTTTATTTGTCGACGTACTTAATCAATTTCAATTAGGTGGATACAAACTAGGATTCTGGTTTGCTCAACAAGGCTCCATCTATGCCTTCCTAGGTATTATTTTCTACTACGCGTGGAAAATGCGCCAAATCGACCGTGAATTCGGCGTAGATGAGTAAGGAGTAACTCAGATGGATTTGAAAACTATTACCTATCTGGTGGTTGGCGCGACGTTCGTCCTCTACATCGGTATTGCGATTTGGGCTCGTGCGGGCTCAACCAAAGAATTCTATGTAGCAGGCGGCGGTGTCAACCCTATCGCTAACGGCATGGCAACCGCAGCAGACTGGATGTCAGCGGCATCGTTCATCTCAATGGCAGGCTTGATTGCCTTCATGGGTTACGGCGGCTCGGTATTCCTGATGGGCTGGACAGGCGGTTACGTACTACTGGCACTTCTGCTTGCACCATACCTACGTAAGTTCGGTAAGTTTACTGTGCCAGAATTCGTAGGTGAGCGCTTCTACTCTAACGCAGCGCGTATCGTAGCGGTTGTGTGTCTTATCATCGCATCGGTGACTTACGTTATCGGTCAGATGAAAGGCGTGGGCGTGGCGTTTGGTCGTTTCCTAGAAGTGGATTACTCAACAGGTCTACTGATCGGTATGTGTATCGTATTCATGTACGCCGTAATGGGTGGCATGAAAGGCATTACCTACACGCAGATTGCTCAATATTGCGTACTCATTCTTGCTTACACTATTCCTGCAATCTTTATCTCTCTGCAACTAACAGGTAACCCACTACCACAGATCGGCTTAGGCAGTACCATCCAAGGCACCGATGTCTATCTACTCGATAGGCTCGACCAAGTGGTCACCGAGCTCGGCTTCAGTGAATACACCACCCAAGTTCGTGGCGACACACTAAACATGTTCGTGTACACCATGTCATTGATGATCGGTACGGCAGGTCTACCACACGTAATCATCCGTTTCTTTACCGTACCTAAGGTTCGTGATGCACGTACATCAGCTGGTTGGGCGCTAGTTTTCATCGCTATCCTTTACACAACAGCACCTGCAGTATCTGCTATGGCGCGTCTAAACCTAATGGATACCGTTAACCCAGCTCCGGGTCAGCACCTTGCTTATGATGAGCGTCCTGACTGGTTCAAGAACTGGGAGAAAACAGGTCTACTAGGCTTTGATGATAAGAACGGCGACGGTCTGATTGAGTACACATCAAACCCAGCAACCAATGAGCTGAAAGTTGACCGTGACATCATGGTACTAGCAAACCCAGAGATTGCTAAGCTACCTAACTGGGTTATCGCACTTGTCGCAGCAGGTGGTCTGGCGGCAGCACTATCGACGGCTGCAGGTCTACTACTGGCGATTTCGTCCGCAATATCTCATGACTTAATCAAAGGTGTGATAAATCCGAACATATCCGAGAAGAAAGAGCTGCTCGCGAGCCGAATCTCCATGGCAGTCGCCATCGCAGTCGCCGGTTACTTAGGCTTGAATCCGCCAGGGTTTGCAGCCGGTACGGTAGCGCTCGCCTTCGGTCTGGCGGCATCCTCCATCTTCCCTGCGTTGATGATGGGTATCTTCAGTAAGAGCATCAACAAAGAAGGCGCAATCGCAGGTATGATTGCAGGTATCAGTATCACGCTATTCTACGTATTCCAGCACAAAGGCATCCTATTTGTTGCTGACTGGACTTACCTACAAAGCTGGGGTCAGAACTGGTTCCTAGGCATCGAACCAAACGCATTTGGTGCAATTGGCGCTGTGTTCAACTTCATCGTGGCATTCGCTGTATCGAAAGTAACGGCAGAAACACCACAAGAAGTAAAAGACCTAGTCGAGCACGTACGTGTACCAGCAGGCGCTGGCGGTGCGGTAGACCACTAAAATATAACGCAAACCACAAAAGCCCCGCTTGGGGCTTTTTTATTCGCTAGATTAGGTTAATTTAACCTTATGAAGTTGTAGCAAGGAAGCCAACATGTTCAAAAACAAGCACTTTATTATCGCTCTGTTGATCGCCCCAATTCTTTCTTTGATCGCTTATTTCGGTACAGACATGGCTCTGAGTGAAAAGCCTCATGCCGCTAAAGAAGGGGAAAGCTACAAACTGGCCAGTAAGTCGAATTGCCGTTATACCAGTGGCTTGTGTGATATGGAGAATGGTGACTTTAAAGTGAAGTTTCGCTCAGAAAAGCTGACGCAAGATAGCCTAGAGTTGTCTTTACATGCGGCTTATCCACTGGAAGGGGTGAAGCTTTCAGTCGTGGATAGCCAAGAGCAAAACGCACAGCCAATTGACATGACACCAGCGGATCAAGCCGGACAAAACTGGACCATCACTTTGCCTAAGCCTGCATCAGCCGAGAGTTGGTTACGTGTTGCGATTCAATCTGAAGGCACACTCTACTACGGTGAAACGCAAACAGCATTTGTGAAATACGAGACTTTGTTTACGGACAAATAACTTACCTGCTCCATAAGGCTTGAAGACGCATTTGAGCCGACCTTATCTCGCGAAAGAATACCGAGCTTAATTGTAGGGATTGAGCTCTCCCACTTCAGCCGATACTGAGTCCGAGTATCGGCTTTTTTTGTTGTGTTATTTCCTCAAAAAAGCTGTGGTTGCTAATCGACAATTAATTGATAATAATTATCATTATCTTAAATATCGAGGTAACTATGGACAGCAGCCAAGCCATCTACAACGCCTTTTTTAAAGCGCAAGACCGATTCCTTCATGTGTATGCGCCAAGCGGCTTCGAACCTGATGTGATTCATGATTACATCCATTGGGGCATGGTGCTGTCGTCCATCTACGATCACGATGCAGAGCACGAAAACCTGTTGCTGTGCGAACTGTATTTGCGTCAGGTTTACTTCCATCTACTTGATGCCATTCAAAACCCTGCTCGTAGCCGCATCTTCCGCCGAGTTTGCCTCGATTCCATTCACACTCCGCTACTTTGTCTCAAACGTTACTACTACCAATTTGAGGATGGCGATGTGAAATTTCTCTCATTACAACAACAATTACGTCTGATACAGACGCCACTCGATTAAACAAAAGGAACCTACCATGACCACGGAATTCCGTATCGAAGCAGACAGCATGGGCGAAGTCAAAGTCCCAGCCAACGCTTTGTATCAAGCCCAAACTCAACGCGCTGTCGATAACTTTGCTTTTAGCAAGCACACTATGCCGACTGGCTTTATCCAAGCACTAGCGCACATCAAACAAACCGCTGCGCTCACCAATGCTCAACTTGGCTTGCTAGAAGGTGATATTGCCAATGCCATCGCCGATGCTGCGCAAGCAATCATTGATGGTAAACACCTCGACCAATTCCCTATCGATGTATTCCAAACCGGCTCGGGCACCAGCTCAAACATGAATGCCAACGAAGTGATTGCAACATTAGCGTCTGAGCACCTAGGCGGAACGGTCAATCCAAATGATCACGTCAACATGGGTCAAAGCAGTAACGACGTAGTGCCTACAGCGATTCAAGTCAGCTCTGCAATTGCGATTGAAAAACAGCTACTGCCTGCATTGTCTCACTTAAGTGAAACACTAGAGACTAAGCAGCAAGCACTAAAAGATGTGGTGAAAACAGGTCGCACGCACCTCATGGATGCGATGCCAATTACCTTCGCCCAAGAGCTTGGCGGCTGGCAGTTCCAAATTGAGCATGCTAAGCAAGCCATTGAGCAAACACTGCCAGCAGTGAAAGCGTTAGCCCAAGGTGGAACAGCGGTGGGCACAGGGATCAACGCCGATCCGCGCTTCGCCGATCTTTTTGCTGATAACTTAGCGCAATCAACGCGCATCGAGTTTGCTTCAAGCAAAAACTTCTTTTTCAATCTCAGCAGTCAGGATGCGATCGTTGCCCTATCGGGACAGCTCAAAACAGCAGCAGTTGCGATCATGAAGATCTCAAACGATCTTCGCTGGATGAACTCAGGTCCACTCGCAGGCCTAGGTGAAATCGAACTGCAAGGTTTGCAACCGGGCTCTTCCATCATGCCAGGCAAAGTGAACCCAGTGATTCCAGAAGCAGCTGCTATGGCGTCTGCCCAAGTGATTGGTAACGACGCGACCATTACCGTTGCCGGTCAATCGGGTAACTTCCAGCTAAACGTGATGCTGCCAGTGATTGCTCACAATGTACTAGAAAGCATTGAACTGCTGTCGAACAGCGCCGTAGCTTTGGCAGACAAAGCCATCGCGACGTTTGAAGTGCGCCAAGACAACCTTGATGTGGCACTGGCGAAGAACCCGATTCTGGTCACCGCACTTAACCCTGTGATTGGCTACCTAAAAGCAGCCGAAGTAGCGAAGAAAGCCTACAAACAAGGTCGCGCTATCATTGATGTCGCGGAAGAAGAAACGGACTTAGATCGTACCACATTAGAAAGATTGCTCGATCCAGCCAAACTGACTCAAGGCGGCGTTGCAGAATAAGCCACCGACCGATCACCCCCTTAAAGCAAAAGACCTCCAATCGGAGGTCTTTTTTTCTAGGCGACTCGATTGAGCACCGAACGTAGTTTCAAAGGTTTTACAGGTTTGGCGATAAAACTAAACCCATTGGCTTTAATGCCTTCCATCATGTCATCGGTTCGATCGGCACTGATGATCACCCCTTCAAAACGGTTACCCAGACGCAAGCGGCATTGCTGCAACACTTCTAATCCTGTTCGACCATTGTCTAAACGATAATCGGAGAAAATTACATCTGGCAGCCAATCGTCTTCGATAGCTTTCAGACTCTCAACGATGTCAGTCGCAATGCGAATATCACACCCCCAGCGTGAGAGTAAATTTTCCATTCCGACCAGAATATCCGGCTCGTTATCAACACATAGGACACGAATATGGCTTAAATCGGATTGTGCACTCTTCACCGCTTTAACCGCCGGAATATGTAACTTCTCTGCTTTATCTAAGGTAATCGAGAACACACTGCCTTTACCAAACCAAGAACGCATCGAGATTTCATGCCCCAGCACTTGAGCAATACCTTTCGAGATGGCTAAGCCTAGCCCCAAACCTTGATCAGAACGAACTTGAGTACCGCGATTAAACTCTTCGAAGATCTCTTGTTGCTTCTCCTCTTCGATCCCCATACCGTTATCCCATACATCGATACGCACTCGCCCTTGTACGCGGCGTACACCGAGCGCCACTTTGCCATTCGGGCTATAACGGAACGCATTGGTAAGGAAGTTCTGCACAACACGGCGCAGCAATTTCGGGTCGGATTTCACCATCAAAGACGATGGGATCATGGTGAACTCAATACCTTGTTGTTTCGCCAGCGCACTGAATTCCGCATTCAAGTTTGCCAATACATCATTAACCGCAAAGCCATGCACATTGACGTCTAGCTTGCCCGATTCCAAACGCGAAATATCCAGCAAATCACCAATCAAATCTTCTGCTGCACCTAATGCACTCTCAATGTGGGTCGACAGCTTTTGGGTTTCACTGTCTTTGGCAACTTCCGACAACGAAGAAGCAAACAGACGTGCGGCGTTCAGCGGCTGCATCAAGTCATGGCTCACCGCCGCTAAGAAGCGCGACTTAGACTGTGACTCATGCTCAGAACGTTGCGTCGCTGCCACCAGCTGTTTGTTCAATTGTTCCAACTCACGAGTACGAGCACGAACGCGCTCTTCTAGTGTCTCATTAGCGTCTTTCAGAGCTTGCTCCGCATCGCGGAAAACGGTGATATCGGTAAAGCTCATAACGAAACCGCCACCGGGCATTGGGTTACCTTGCACTTCAATTACGCGACCATCTGGACGCACACGGGAAGAGGTATGTCGCGTGCCTTGTTCAAGGTGATAAACACGGCGACGAACGTGATCTTCGGGGTCACCCGGACCACACAGACCCTGCTCAGCATTATGACGAATGACTTCAGCAATCGGACGCCCGACCTGAATCAACCCCGGCGGGAAGACAAACAACTCAAGGTAACGCTGGTTCCACGCCACCAACCTCAATTGTTTGTCGACAACCGCGATACCTTGTCCAATATGTTCAATCGCCCCTTGCAGCAAACCACGGCTAAAATCGTACAGCTCAGAGGCTTCATCAACAATAGTCGCCACCTCCTCAAGTTGCATGTTTCTGCCCTGCAACGCAGAAGTAAGTACTAACTTAGCAGAAGAGGCACCAAACACACCGGCAAGTACGCGCTCAGTATGTCGAATCAAGGTAGAGGGGGCTTGTTGGTTAGGAAGTAGCTCTTCTCGTTGCTGACTCCAATAGGTTTGGAAGGCAGATTTCACTCGCGTGCGTCCGACAAATCGAGAGGCTAGCATCTCTAGCTCACTAACCGTGACGCGGCTTTGGTACAAGCTGATATTTTCACTCTCAGGCAAAGGTGTGCCAACGAATGATGCCGATTGTAGGCGTTCACTTATGCTTGGCCGCGTGGCTAGCGATACGGCGACAAAACATGCGGTATTCGCCACCACGCTGAGGATCATGCCCCAATCAGAAACGGCAATGCCAAAGCCTGCCAATAAATCAGGTGGTGTGATAAGCCAAATTAGTAAGTTATTGGTTGCATCGCCCGCTAGCATGTCGGTTTGGCTCATTAAAGTAATCAACCAAATTGTGAAACCCACCAGCAAACCAACATACACGCCCTTTTTGTTGCCCTGACGCCAGTACATGCCGCCAATCAAAGATGGAGCAAACTGGGTAATCGCTGCAAACGAGAGAAACCCTATTGCGGAGAGTGAGTGAATACTATCTAAAGCCTGATAAAAGCCCCATGCGCCAATCAAAAGAAGCAGAATAAGCCCACGACGTATACGTAACAGCAACGTAGAAAAGTGGTGATGATTGCGTTTTGATAACTTCATCCGGCGCAGAATCAGCGGCATCACCAAATCGTTCGATACCATGATTGCTAAGGCAATGGTCGAGACGATAACCATACCACTTGCCGCCGAAGTACCACCCAAGAAAGCCAGCAACGCAATGTCATTTGCACCCACCGCCATCGGCACACTTATCACGTAGGTATCAGCAGGACTGCCACTCAACAGGCTTTGTCCTACCCACGCGATCGGCAAAACAAAGATGCCCATCAGAATCAGATACAGTGGGAATAGCCAACGGGCAACATGTAGGTCTTGCGCGCGTTCATTCTCAACCACCATGGTATGAAACTGACGTGGCAAACAGACAATCGCCAACATGGTCAGAATGGTATGAATCAACAAAGTCGGAATATTTGGCGACTCATAGGTTTCAGATGCGATATCAGCGAGATGGAAGCTCTCGGTATCCATCGCGAGCCAAACAATAAACACGCCCACCACCAAGAACGCCACCAGCTTGAGCACAGATTCAAACGCAATCGCCATCATCATGCCGCGGTGGTGTTCGGTGTTATCGATATGGCGCGTACCAAACAGCATGGTGAAGATCGCCATCGCCCCCACCACAAACCAAGACACACTGTAGTTTTGATAACTGAGATCAGAAGCCAAATCTGGCGCAATGATTTCTAATCCCATGGTGATGCCACGCAGCTGCAAAGCGATATACGGCAGAATACCCGCCACGGCAATTAAGGTAACAGCCACCGCCAAACCTTGCGATTTACCATAGCGGGCAGCAATGAAGTCAGCGATTGAGGTGATGTGCTCACGCTTGGCAATCAGTATAAGCCGAGCGAGAACGCGCCAGCCGATGGTAAACACGATTATCGGCGCAATGTAGATGGGTAAGAAGGACCAAGGATTATTGCTCGCCTGTCCAACCGTGCCGTAGAAGGTCCACGACGTACAGTAGACCGCAATCGACAAACTGTAGATCCATGGTCGCCAACGCGCTAACCATCTCTTTTGTTTGTCACCATACCAAGCGATTAAAAACAGGATTCCCAAATACGCCAAAGAAACGGGAATCACTAGCCATCCTTGCATTCGATATCCTTTCTTGCCTTTCTTGCCGTTTTTAAAGCAAGAGAATAAAAAAACCTCTCCATAAGGGAGAGGTTTCATTTAACACTGCTTTCACAACAGAGACAAAGGTTAGTTTTTAATCTCTGTCACAGAAGCTTAATTCTGTGCTTCAGGTGCATTGGCTGATAGGTCTACCACATTACTTTCATCATTTTGAGGCTCAACTTTGATGAACAACGCAACAAAACCCATCGCAGCCATCAACCAGAAGATACTCGCCCCCCAGTGCTCGTAACCCCAACCACTGATCACCGTCATTAGTGCGATAAACGCACCAAGTGGAATCGCATTGTACAACGCCTGCAATGCCACCATCTTGTTCTCTGCTGAGTTCTGGATGTATTGAATTGCGGCAATGTGTGCCATCGCAAACGTCACACCGTGAAGCATTTGCACGACCACTAATGCGAATATAGAAGTCGTCGTGGCTGTCATGCCCCAACGCAGCATCACACCACCGGCAGCAATCACAAACAGAGTGCGCAAAGACCAGCCAGCGAATAGACGCTTACTCAGAGCAAACACGGCAACTTCAGCTGCCACACCTAAGCTCCACAAGTAACCAATCACATCTTCAGAATGACCTGCAGCTTTCCAGTGAATGGCACTAAAACCATAGTACGCCGCATGACTACCTTGTATTAACGCCACCAGCACAAGAAACTTGACCACAGGTTTATCAGTAAGTAGTGCTGATAGCTTCGGACGTTCAGCATGCTGGTCACCGCGGGTCACAGGCATTGGGTTGGTATTACGCATAACAAACAATAGCGAGATGAATACCCCGGCCATTGCCGTATAGAGAATCATATCAGAGCCAAATTCTGCCACTAAATACCCAACCACCGTTGAGCCAGCAATAAAAGCAATAGAGCCCCACAAGCGGGTACGACCGTAATCGAGCATCTTCAAACGCGCATAGTAGTTTGCCATGGCATCAGATAAAGGCACCACAGGACCACAACACAAGTTAAACAAGACAGTGGCGAGTGCCATTAACCAGAAGTTGCCGCCGGTGAAAAAGTGGAAGCCAACAAAA
Source organism: Vibrio sp. D401a (assembly GCF_030248515.1). Taxonomy (NCBI): domain Bacteria; kingdom Pseudomonadati; phylum Pseudomonadota; class Gammaproteobacteria; order Vibrionales; family Vibrionaceae; genus Vibrio; species Vibrio sp. D401a. The sequence continues at coordinate 53,932 of NZ_JAHGAI010000064.1, forward strand.
ATAAGGGCAGCAAAACTTAACCAGCGTAGCGCTGGCATGATGTGTTCAACCTTATGTAAACGTGGCGTAATGACCATATTCGCCACACAACGTGTCGCTAAGCCCAACCCGACTAATAGACCGATGTCTGTCGGAGAAACGCCCTGCTCTTTAAACCACAATGACCAAAATGGCAGATACACGCCATACGCAAAAAAGAATCCGAGAAAGTACTGGGAAATCCAGCCATACGGAGAGGGTTTCAACATCACAGATATCCTAAAAACGACAAAACTAAAGACTTCCACCACGTAAACGTTTGGGACGCGGAATTATGGATCGCAATGCGTAATAGAAAAAGGGAAGAATCGGCAACTTACCGTTTCCTCTATGGTACAGGCTCTCGAAATGCAAAATTAGATTGTGACGATTTAGACCAAAGTCGTCTGGCTTCGGCAGGGAAATTTGTCAGACTTAGAATGTGTTCCCACCAAATTTAGGTGCTCTCATGCCTGACAAATTTAATATGCAATCTCCACCGTTCGATCGCCTGACCGACGCACAGCAAAATCGACTGCGCTCATCTCTAGATGTGGCGTATTACCGAACGCGAGATGTCATCTTAGCTTGTGGGCAAGACAACCCTCATCTGCACGTACTGATTAAAGGCGCGGTAGAAGAGCGCTCAAAAGATCAAGACGAAGTGTTTGCTCACTACGCCAACGACGACATGTTTGATGTGCGTTCGTTATTCGAAGGAAGCGTCCGCCATCAGTATGTAGCACTGGAAGATACCCTGTCGTACTTGCTGCCCAAAGACGTATTTCTTGAGCTGTATAACGAGAACGGACAGTTCGCCGCCTACTTCGATAACAACTTATCGAAACGCCAAGCCCTCATTGAAGCGGCTCAGCAGCAGCAAAACCTTGCGGAGTTCATTCTGACTAAAGTCGATAGCAGCATCTATCATCCACCAATGCTATTGGCACCTGATATGCCAATTAATCAGGTCACCAAAACACTCAAGGACAATGGCATCGATGCTGCTTTGGTTCAGCTTAGCCAAGAGGACCCGCGCTTAGATCAATATCCATCGGCGCATCCCTACGCGATAGTGACTCGAACCAATATGCTTCATGCCGTGATGCTTGACGGCCACCCACTCGATACGCCAGTGAGTGAGATTGCTACCTTCCCTGTTTATCACGTGGATGATGGTGACTTCTTGTTTAACGCCATGATCACCATGACACGCAATCGCATGAAACGTCTAATGGTGTGCGAAGGCAATCAAGCGGTCGGTATGTTGGATATGACGCAAATCCTCAGTGCGTTTTCCACTCACTCACACGTACTGACACTCAGTATTGCACGAGCCAGTAGCGTGGAAGAGTTAGCCCTTGCTTCCAATCGACAGCGTCAGTTGGTGGATAGCTTGCTGACCAATGGTATCCGCACTCGCTTCATCATGGAGCTGATATCCGCCGTAAACGAACAAATCATCGAAAAAGCGTTTGAGCTTGTGGTGCCACCAGCACTGCACGATCACTGCTGTTTGATTGTGCTTGGCTCGGAAGGTCGTGGAGAACAAATCCTCAAAACCGATCAAGACAATGCGCTGATCATCCAAGATGGGTTGGAATGGGAACATTGCTCCGAAGTCATGCAAACCCTCACCCACACCTTGCAGCAACTGGGCTACCCACTCTGCCCAGGCAAAGTCATGGTTAACAATCCGAAGTGGGTTCGAACGCAGCAAGAGTGGATCAAAACTATCGATGGTTGGATTGCTAAAGCGCAGCCTGAACAAATCATGGATTTAGCCATCTTCAGCGACGCTCATGCGGTCGCAGGCAATCGAGAGCTGCTCACGCCTATCGCCGAGCACCTGAGAGACAGCATGGAAGATCGCATGTTGATTCTGTCCGATTTCACTCGCCCTGCTCTGCAATTTTCCGTGCCTCTTACTCTGTTTGGTAACGTAAAAAGTGCTAAGGACGGGCTGGATATCAAGCGTGGCGGCATCTTCCCTATCGTGCATGGCATTCGCACTTTGGCATTGGAATACGCGATTGAAGAGAAGAACACCTTCGAGCGTATCGAAGCACTGAGAAACAAACGCATCTTAGAACCAGAAACCGCAGATAACCTCAATGAGGCGCTAAAGCTGTTCTTTAAGATCCGTTTGAACCAGCAATTGAATAAGCAAGCAGCATTGAACAACATCGACATCAAACAGTTAGACAGAACAGAGCGAGATCTGCTGCGCCACAGCTTACACGTAGTGAAGAAGTTTAAGCAGTTCTTAGGCTTCCATTATCAAATCCGTGATTAGAGTCTTTTAGGCAAGTAAGGCGAGAGGTAACAGGGATGAATTGGCTTCAAAGGAAATACTGGCATTACAAGCTGAAAGGCTCACCTTATCAGCCACTGTTCTGTTCACCGCAAAAAGGCGAATTTGTCTCTCTCGATTGCGAAACCACCAGCTTGGATCCAAATCGTGCCGAGCTGGTCACCATCGCTGCGACCAAAATCATCGATAATCGCATCATCACCAGTAAACCGTTCGAAGTTCGACTACGCGCCCCGCAATCACTCGATTCAGGTTCAGTGAAAATTCACCATATCCGCCACCAAGATTTGGTGGATGGCATCAGCGAAAAAGAAGCACTCATCAAGCTGCTCGACTTTATCGGCAATCGTCCTTTAGTCGGCTACCACATTCGCTATGACAAAAAGATCCTCGACCTCGCCTGTCTGAGGCATTTAGGTTTTCCACTGCCCAACCCATTAATCGAGGTTAGCCAGATTTATCACGATAAGCTCGAACGTCATTTGCCTAACGCCTACTTCGACTTAAGTCTTGATGCAATTTGTAAGCACCTTGAACTGCCGATTCAAGACAAACACGATGCCCTGCAAGACGCAAAATCCGCCGCTTTAGTGTATGTACGCCTGACCAAAGGTGATTTACCTAACCTGAGCGTACCGTATACCTAATAGGTTTAAGACTCAGCTTTCGATCCACCTCCCACATTCGCTTTAAATTCAGCAATATCGCGGCGCATTCCTCACTCTCATCCTAAAGTCTAATTGTGGAAATACGCGCTGTGACTGACAGTTATATGCACAGCAACGTTCTTGATGAATCACAGACTAAAGAACGGAAACAGCCCTACAAAAGACGAAGGTCGAGAATTAAAGGCACAAGGAGAGAAGCCATGAGCGAAGCCCACGTTTATCCGGTAAAAGAAAATATTAAAAACCATACGCATGCGGATAATGACACTTACCTAGCCATGTATCAGCAGTCGGTAAGCGACCCTGAAGGCTTCTGGAGCGAACACGGTAAAGTTGTCGATTGGATTAAGCCATTCACTCAAGTTAAAAACACCTCTTTCGATACTGGTCACGTCGACATTCGTTGGTTCGAAGACGGTACGCTGAACGTATCTGCAAACTGTATTGACCGTCACCTTGCCGAGCGTGGCGATGAAGTCGCGATCATCTGGGAAGGCGATGATCCTGCCGACGACAAAACCCTCACATTCAATGAACTGCACAAAGAAGTGTGTAAGTTCTCTAACGCACTAAAAGAGCAAGGCGTACACAAAGGCGACGTGGTTTGTCTTTACATGCCAATGGTGCCAGAAGCGGCTATCGCAATGCTGGCATGTACCCGTATTGGTGCGGTTCATACCGTGGTATTTGGTGGCTTCTCGCCAGAAGCCCTGTCCGGTCGTATCATCGACTCAGATGCTAAAATCGTTATCACCGCTGACGAAGGCGTTCGTGGTGGTCGCGCAGTACCACTGAAGAAAAACGTTGATGAAGCACTGACAAACCCAGAAGTAAAAACCATCGACAAAGTTGTCGTTCTAAAACGTACGGGCGGCGACATTGATTGGCACGAGCACCGTGACGTTTGGTGGCACGAAGCAACGGCTGTTGTTTCTGACGTATGTCCACCAGAAGAGATGAAAGCGGAAGACCCTCTATTCATTCTTTACACTTCAGGCTCAACAGGTAAGCCAAAAGGCGTGCTGCACACTACAGGTGGTTACCTAGTGTACGCAACCATGACCTTCAAATACGTGTTCGATTACCAAGAAGGTGAAACGTTCTGGTGTACGGCAGATGTGGGTTGGATTACAGGTCACACTTACTTAATTTACGGTCCACTGGCGAACGGTGCGAAAACCATTCTGTTCGAAGGTGTACCAAACTACCCAAGCACGGCTCGCATGAGTGAAGTGGTTGATAAGCATCAAGTAAACATTCTCTACACTGCACCAACAGCGATTCGTGCACTAATGGCAAAAGGTAACGAAGCGGTAGCCGGAACATCTCGTTCAAGCTTGCGCGTAATGGGCTCAGTAGGTGAACCTATCAACCCTGAAGCATGGGAGTGGTACTACAAGGCTATCGGTAATGAAAACTCACCTATCGTTGATACTTGGTGGCAAACAGAGACAGGCGGTATCTTGATTGCGCCACTACCAGGTGCAACAGACCTGAAACCAGGCTCAGCAACTCGCCCATTCTTCGGCGTACAACCTGCGCTAGTGGACAACATGGGTAACATCATTGAAGAGACCGCAGCAGAAGGTAACTTAGTGATCCTTGATTCATGGCCAGGTCAGATGCGTACTGTTTACGGTGACCACGAGCGCTTTGAGCAAACCTACTTCTCTACCTTCAAAGGCATGTACTTCACCAGTGATGGTGCTCGTCGTGACGAAGACGGCTATTACTGGATCACAGGTCGTGTAGATGACGTATTGAACGTATCAGGTCACCGTATGGGTACCGCAGAAATTGAATCAGCACTGGTTGCACACGATAAGATTGCAGAAGCAGCGATTGTCGGTATTCCTCATGACATCAAAGGTCAGGCAATTTACGCATACGTCACGCTTAATGACGGTGAATTCCCATCAGCCGAACTGCACAAAGAGGTGAAAGACTGGGTACGTAAAGAGATTGGCCCAATCGCAACGCCAGACGTACTGCACTGGACAGACTCTCTACCAAAAACTCGCTCCGGTAAGATCATGCGCCGCATCCTACGTAAGATTGCAACGGGTGATACCAGCAACCTAGGTGATACTTCGACATTGGCCGATCCAAGTGTTGTAGACAAGCTAATTGCAGAGAAAGCAGAACTGGCATAACACCCCACCTCTGTTTTAAACGCTAGCCCTAAAAGCCACCATTGCATATGGTGGCTTTTTTGTGCGTGGACGCAAAATAAACCACAATAACCACATGGCAATTATGTTGTTTTTGTTAACTTGGTTACAGAAACGACAGGGGACATTAGGAGATTAGACCAGTAAATTGCTGCTAATTGCTGTGAATTAGCTATAATCTTGGTCGATTTTTTAAAATTTGCTCGGTTTTAACAAAAAAATCGTGCTGAATTATCGTATATTTGGGAATATAAACGTTCCACTCACGATAAAGGAAGATAGCAACATAATGTCTGCAAAGTCACGGATTCTAGTTCTAAACGGACCAAATCTTAACCTATTAGGTCTGCGTGAACCGACGCATTACGGTAGCAACACCCTAGCACAGATTGTTGACGCATTGACTGAACAAGCTCACAACTCTGGGGTGGAACTTGAACACCTGCAATCTAATCGTGAGTACGAACTGATTGAAGCTATCCATGCAGCTTATGGCAACGTGGACTTCATCATCATTAACCCAGCCGCTTTCACTCATACCAGTGTGGCGCTGCGTGATGCATTACTTGGCGTAGCCATCCCATTTATCGAAGTGCACCTATCGAACGTTCACGCTCGCGAGCCGTTCCGCCATCATTCTTATCTGTCTGATAAAGCAGAAGGGGTGATTTGTGGCTTAGGTGCACAAGGTTATGAATTCGCTCTGTCTGCAGCAATCGCGAAATTGCAGGCAAAGTAAACCAAACACTCTGCAGCCCTTTGGGTTGTCTTAATCACAAGATAAAAGAGAAAGAAAAGATGGATATTCGTAAAATCAAGAAGCTAATCGAGTTAGTTGAAGAATCTGGCATTGCTGAGCTAGAAATCTCTGAAGGTGAAGAGTCAGTACGCATCAGCCGTAGTGGTCCTGCAGCGGCTCCAGCACCAGTTCATTACGCAGCAGCTCCAGTAGCAGCACCTGCGCCAGTGGCAGCGGCTCCAGTAGCAGACGCACCAGCAATGGCCGCAGAAGCACCAGCAGCAGTTCCTGCAGGTCACCAAGTTCTTTCTCCAATGGTTGGTACTTTCTACCGTTCTCCAAGTCCAGACGCGAAATCATTCGTTGAAGTTGGTCAGAGCGTAAATGCTGGCGAAACTCTATGTATCGTTGAAGCAATGAAAATGATGAACCAAATCGAAGCGGACAAATCAGGTGTTGTAACTGCAATCCTAGTTGAAGACGGCCAACCAGTTGAATTCGACCAACCACTAGTTGTAATCGAATAAGCGGGGCTTGCCTTATGCTAGATAAAGTAGTCATCGCGAACCGAGGTGAAATCGCACTTCGTATCCTTCGCGCTTGTAAAGAATTAGGTATTAAGACTGTGGCAGTTCACTCAACAGCTGACCGCGATCTTAAGCACGTACTACTTGCAGACGAAACAGTATGTATCGGTCCTGCTCGTGGTATCGACAGTTACCTGAACATCCCTCGCATCATTTCTGCGGCAGAAGTGACTGGTGCTATTGCGATTCACCCAGGCTACGGCTTCCTATCTGAGAACGCAGACTTTGCTGAGCAAGTAGAGCGCAGCGGTTTCATCTTCGTTGGTCCTAAAGCAGACACCATCCGCATGATGGGTGACAAAGTGTCAGCAATCAACGCAATGAAAAAAGCAGGCGTTCCTTGTGTACCAGGTTCTGACGGTCCACTAGATAACGACGAAGACAAAAACAAAGCTCACGCTAAGCGTATCGGCTACCCAGTAATCATCAAAGCCTCTGGTGGCGGCGGTGGTCGTGGTATGCGCGTTGTACGTTCTGAAGCGGAACTTGTTCAAGCTATCGCTATGACGCGTGCAGAAGCAAAAGCGGCGTTCAACAACGACATGGTTTACATGGAGAAATTCCTAGAAAACCCTCGTCACGTTGAAGTACAAGTGATTGCTGATGGCCAAGGCGGTGCTATCCACCTAGGTGAACGTGACTGTTCTATGCAGCGTCGTCACCAGAAGGTTGTTGAAGAAGCACCAGCACCAGGTATCACAGAAGAGATGCGTAAGTACATCGGTGAACGTTGTACTCGTGCATGTCTAGAAATCGGTTACCGTGGCGCAGGTACGTTCGAATTCCTATACGAGAACGGTGAATTCTACTTCATCGAAATGAACACTCGTATTCAGGTTGAGCACCCAGTAACAGAAATGGTTACCGGCGTTGACCTAATTAAAGAACAGCTACGCGTAGCAGCAGGTCAGCCATTGTCATTCACTCAGGATGACATCAAGATCCGCGGCCATGCGATTGAGTGTCGTATCAACGCAGAAGACCCAGAGCGTTTCCTACCTTCACCGGGTAAGATTGAACGCTTCCACGCGCCAGGCGGTATGGGTGTTCGTTGGGAATCTCACATTTACACAGGCTACACAGTACCACCTCATTACGATTCAATGATTGGTAAACTGATCACTTACGGTGAGAACCGTGATGTAGCGATTGCACGTATGAAGAACGCACTAGGCGAGATGATCATTGAAGGCATCAAGACTAACGTTACTCTACAAGAGTCAATCATGAATGATGAGAACTTCCAGCACGGTGGTGCAAACATTCACTACCTAGAGAAGAAGCTAGGCCTACAATAAGCCTTCGCTAACCTCATAATAAATGCCCACATCTGTGGGCATTTTTGTTTTGTATAAAGTCTATACTCAAACAAATCGTAGAGTTCTGGTAAACTCTGCGCCACTTCATTCACTTTAAGAGCAAAAACAAATGCCTTGGATTCAAATCAAACTCAATGCGACCAATGAAAACGCTGAGCAAATCGGCGACATGCTAATGGAAGAGACTGGTGCGCTGTCTGTAACATTCCTAGACGCGCAGGATACGCCTGTATTCGAACCTCTACCTGGCGAGACTCGCTTATGGGGCGATACTGACATTCTGGCACTGTACGATGCAGAAGCTGATACAAACTTCATCATCACTCAAATCAAAGCAAGCAACATGCTAGCGGAAGATTTTGCTTACAAAGTAGAACAGCTAGAAGACAAAGACTGGGAACGCGAGTGGATGGATAACTTCCACCCAATGAAGTTCGGTGAACGTCTATGGATTTGCCCAAGCTGGCGTGAAATTCCAGAGCCAGACGCAGTAAACGTAATGCTAGATCCAGGTCTTGCATTCGGTACAGGTACTCACCCAACGACTGCATTGTGTCTTGAGTGGCTAGAGGGTCTCGATCTATCAGGTAAGACAGTAATCGACTTCGGCTGTGGTTCAGGCATCCTAGCGATCGCAGCGATCAAACTAGGCGCAGAAAAAGTTATCGGGATCGACATTGATCCTCAAGCACTACAAGCATCTCGCGACAACGCTGAACGTAATGGCGTAGCCAATCAACTTGAAGTGTTCCTACCTCAAAACCAGCCTGAAGGTCTAATTGCAGACGTTGTGGTTGCAAACATTCTTGCAGGTCCACTTCGTGAACTAGCACCAATCATTAAAAACCTAGTGAAGCCAAATGGCGACCTTGCAATGTCGGGTGTTTTAGATACTCAAGCAGAAGATGTAGCGAACCATTACCGTGACGAGCTTCACATTGACCCAATCGCAGAGCAAAGTGAATGGTGTCGCATCTCTGGTCGTAAGCAAGGCTAGACAAGGTTTTCAGGGCTAATTGTTTGAATTTCATACAAATTAACAAAACAATTTGTAAATGCTCAAATATTAGTCTTTTCACGCAGTGAAAAAATGCGTAAAATGCGCGCCCTTGCTGGTACAGAACTGTGATGACGTTTTGAAAATCGGAAACTATCAACTTAAGAACAATCTAATCGTAGCCCCTATGGCTGGTGTAACGGATAGACCGTTTCGCGAGTTGTGTCTTCGCTATGGTGCGGGAATGGCCGTCAGTGAAATGATGTCTGCAAACCCGAAACTATGGGGAACGTCAAAGTCGAAACAGCGCATGGTACATGAAGGCGAATCGGGCATTCGCTCAGTACAGATTGCCGGTTCCGATCCACAGCTTATGGCCGATGCGGCTCAATTTAGTGTTGAAAATGGTGCACAAATCATCGACATCAACATGGGCTGCCCAGCAAAAAAAGTGAATAAGAAGCTGGCGGGTTCAGCACTGCTACAGTACCCAGACATCATCAAAGAGATTTTGACTGCGGTAGTGAACGCGGTAAACGTTCCTGTAACGTTAAAAACCCGCACTGGCTGGGATACAGAAAACAAAAACTGTGTCCAAATCGCTAAATTAGCCGAAGACTGCGGCATCCAAGCTCTCGCTCTGCATGGCAGAACGAAAGCCTGTATGTACAAAGGTGAGGCCGAATACGACAGCATTAAAGCAGTTAAACAAGCTATATCCATTCCGGTTATCGCAAACGGTGATATCGATAGCCCGGAGAAAGCGAAGTTTGTACTGGAGTACACCGGTGCTGACGCTTTAATGATTGGACGCCCTGCCCAAGGTCGTCCTTGGATTTTCCAGGAAATCCATCACTATTTGGAAAACGGCACCACGATGGATGAGCTTCCAAGTGAGGAAGTGAAAACCATTATGCTTGGTCATGTGAACGCTCTGCATGATTTCTATGGAGAGTTCTTAGGCCCACGTATCGCGCGTAAGCACGTTGGTTGGTACCTAAAAGAGCATGAACAAGCGAGTGAGTTTCGCCGTACCTTTAACGCTATCGATGCAGCTGAGCTGCAACTTGAAGCGTTAGAAGGTTATTTTGATAACGTTGCATCATAATTAAGAGAAGAGCTAGACCGAATATGTTCGAACAAAATCTGACTTCAGAAGCATTAACAGTAACTACAGTAACGTCACAAGACCAGATTACTCAAAAGCCTTTACGTGACTCTGTTAAAGCGTCTCTTAAAAACTACCTAGCTCAACTAAACGGCCAGGAAGTAACAGAACTATACGAATTAGTTCTAGCTGAAGTTGAACAGCCACTACTAGATACCATCATGCAGTACACTCGCGGTAACCAAACTCGCGCAGCAACTATGATGGGTATCAACCGCGGTACTCTTCGCAAGAAACTTAAAAAATACGGCATGAACTAATCGGACATAGCCAAAGCCTTATACCGCAAGCCACTAGAGGGAAACCTTTAGTGGCTTTTTCTTTATATGTACCCCTGTATGTACCCCTAGGTAATTCTTTATGCTCTTTAAAGTCGAACCGTGCTTTACAATCCCTAGCCTCAGTGAACTAGATAAAAAGACTCAAGAACATACTCCCCTCAATCCTGTGAGTGAGTTTGTGCGTGCAGAACTTCGAAAAAAGATAAAAAAGAAACCTGAATTGGAGAGACTCGAAGAAAGAATAATAGAAGCACTCTCTAAGCATAAAGATGTAATTAAAAGAGATAAGCAAAAAGAAGCCCTTGCTGAATTTGAAAAAAAATACTTCCGAAACCTTGTTGATCGCACCATTGGCGGCTGCAAAGTACAAGCCCCATTCCTCCCAGCAATTCAGAAAGCTAAAGAGTTTGCGAAAGAGCTCTACACACATTGGAATGTAAAGGATGTTCAAGTCGGCACTATGATTAGCTTTATTCAGAGCAGCTGTAAGAGTAGTTTATTCAATGGTATGTCTAGACTATCGCATAATACCTTACGAAAAATAATACAACCTTATGCACCAAAATCAGCTTTTCGAAAAGGTCGTAGCAGCCCGTCGAACATTGCCGCTCTCGAACTGGAAGCGAAGCGATTATTTGGTACAGAAGCTTTTTTATTTTAAGTACCAAGGCTAGCTGAATAGACGAAAGCATTTCTCCTCGTTGGCAAACTCAAAACCATCGAAAACAAGCCAACACATGGTAAAGAAATGCTTAAACATACAGCTAAGAATCACAATTCAATCCTCAATCCTACCGATCGTCTTATTCGAGAAGATGAGCGGAGAATACTCACATCTATATCTCGCTCACAAGCATGGGTTCTAGAGCAAAAGGGGCTCTTTCCAAAACGAATTCGACTTGGGAGTCGCTCCGTAGCTTGGCGTTTATCAGAAGTCTTGAAGTGGATCGAAACACGAGAGGGAGTTCAATCATGAAAACAACACGCTACTACGATTACAGCAGGAGCATGACGAGAGAGGAGCTGAGCGTAATACTGACAAAGAAAGAAGTTGCTCTGCTGATAGGAAAAAGCACCTCGACGGTAGGACGAATGGTTAAAGATGGGCGGCTACCAACACCACTGAAAACCCAACGAGACCGAAATGGAGGTTGGACGAAAAGTACAATAATGCAGTGGCTACACGACCGAAACGAAAATCATCTATAGGTTTACATAAAGCTTCATCCTACTTGGAGTTGCTCTTCTTTGACCCATTTTGACTCTCGAACTCGACTTTATGGGTGTCATAAATCGAACCGCTTTCTATATTGGTAAAGCGGTTCGATTCCGCAAGAGTCACTAATGTGCAGGTTACTATATATTGTATGTGCCCTATTCTTCTCCACCCGTCAAAAAAACATTTGGCTTACTTTGTATACCAAGGAAAGCCTCAACTCATATTCCTTAGTAAAAAAGGAATAATCAAAGAAATACTCAATAAGTCTTATCGCCTGATAGACATCATGCTCAGCTACTACAGCAAGGTAACAGCTGTACTTGTCCAACTTCATCAAGCTCAAACCACTGAAGACAATAAGCTACTAACACGTATGGTTCAAAAGCTAAAGGGCAAGTTAAAAAAGCACTACAAATGTGAGATCGGATACTTTTGGGTTAGAGAACAAGACAAAGCTGAATCTCACCACTATCACATGGTAATTATGCTTAATGGTCACAAGTGCCAACAAAGCACGCTAGTAGACAAAATCGTTCAAGAAGCGTGGCAGAGCATACATCCAGATAACTTTTCTTTTAGAGTGAGGAACAGGATCTATCGTATTCATCGCAATGGAAATGGTCATGAGTTAAGAGCACTGAAAATGCGTTTGAGCTATATGGCAAAAAAGGAGGGCAAAACGGAATTCAGTACTTATACAAACGTATTCAGGTATAGCCGTCTTAAAAGCAACGCGCAGTAACAACTCAATTTTTTCATCAAATCAAACCCCATGAACCGAATGTATCGTGTCATTTTCACCGAAACATTCTGCGAGGTTTAGGATCTTTATTACAAACAATTATGTCTAAAAAACGCTTCGATCTAACAGCTCTACCACTGTGTGGGGCAACAACACGAGCCGGAACACCATGTAAGCGACGAGGCTCAAAGCTCAATGGAAAATGCAAATTACATGGAGGGCAGTCTACTGGACCGAGAACTAAATCAGGGAAGTTAAGATCAAGCCGTAATGCGGCAAAGAAAATACCAACATGGGCTATGTGCAAAATCACTGATAAAGAACAAGCCCTCTTCAATCAAGCTTATCAAGCCTTACAAGTAATAAAGACTCTTGGACCAAACATCCCTAAACATGGTGATACAGCCCTAAATACCGTCGTTGAAATGAACAGGGAAGCTCTAGAAGTAATGAAATTCGCAATACTACAAGAGTTCGGTATGCAGGACTTTATATTGTTACAAGCTGCTTTAGACCACTACTACCAAGACTCTGGGACTCCTCACTTAGAGTGTCACGTGCATTACACTCTATTTAGCCATCCACAGTTCAATCGCTGGCGATCTCAAAGGCAAAGTGACTACTTGGATGAGTACCTAGATAAGGCTGCTACAAAGGAAATGAGGAAGCTTGAACGCAACTTCAAGAAAATGCAGTTAGGACAGTAGCTATGGCAGGTTTTATACCGTAATTTCACTTTTGCGTCGCTGGTGGCTTTCCACCAGCGACTCTTACCTTACCTAGGTTTTAATGAAAACCTTCGATAAAGGTCGCAGCGAATCCTTTCAGCCGCTCAGCGATACGAGGAAGGATTGTGCGGCGTGTTCTGAAGGTCATCTTCTCAGTTGTTAGCTGGGCGATATCATCCGACTTCAAGCTGTCTACACTCATACCGTTCTCGATGTTCGTCACCATTTCGCTGAACTTATCGGTGTCCAACTTCTCTTCTTCTGCTATCTGGCTTAGCTCTTTTTGCTTCTGCTCTTCGATGTACTCATCAAACTCAGCACCTTGCACTAAGCCTTGCATACTCTTTTCAATAAAATCTTCGATGAGAGAACGCTTACTGTGCAATGTCGGTTCAGTAGCCAGTAAGTTAGCAATAACTTGGCGCTTCTTCTCTTTGGCTTCATCACAAGACTCTTCGAACATGGTCATTAGTAAGTGACGAATGTAGCCAACATTAACTTCATCTCTTTGAAGTAGCTCTAGCTCGAAGTCGATGTCCGCTAAGATAGACTCTTTATCAGCAGGACCTTTCTTGAGTTCACGGGCTAAATCGCTGTATTTAGATGCGTAGTCAACGAATTCTTGCTCAGACATACCAAGCGTTTCAATGTCGAAATCGCTAAATGTCTCAAGTTGGTTCTTTAAGCGCATCAAGATGCGGAACTGCTTAATAAAGCCTGCTTGCATGTCTTCGTCAGGCAAATCATCGACACTTTGCACTTTAGGAGCAATTGCTTTCAACGCTTCAAGTGCTTTAGCAAAGTCCTCGGTTAAGCCGTTAAGGTCTGGAACTTCAATAAACTCGATTGGCTGTTTATTTGAGAACAGGGTAAATGCTTCGTCCGCTTGTGGCTTAAGGTTGCGGTAACACATAACATTACCATGCGACTTCACTGTGCCATTTAAGCGGTTGGTGCGGGAGAAAGCTTGCACCAAGCCATGATATTTAAGGTTTTTATCGACATAGATGGTATTCAAGCCGGGAGCATCAAAACCTGTAAGGAACATGTTCACCACCAGCAAAATATCTACCTCACCGTTCTTGGTGCGGTTCGATAGATCCTTGTAGTAGTTGTAGAAACTGTCGGTATCTTGGGTTGAGTAGCTTGTACCAAACTGCTGGTTGTAGTCTTCGATGTAAGCGTCCAGTTTATCTCGGCTATGCACTTTGGCATTGGCTTCCGCTAAGCCTTTGACATTGACCTCACCCTCGAACTCTTCTTCCTCATTTACGCCATAGCTAAAGATGGTGCCGATATTGAGCTTATGTTTACCCTCTTCTTTGAGTGCTTTGAAGATATCGTAGTAGGTGATGAGATCAGGCACACTTGCCACACACAGCATGGCGTTAAACTTGCGTTTGGTCTTATGACTGTGGATACCAATGATGTGCTCACAAACTTGTTTAATGCGCTTTGGAGAGCTAAAAAACTCTGCGACATCGATACTACTTACATCGACATCCATGCCGTCGTTTTTATGTTTCAGCTTGCCATAATACTCAATCGCAAATGGAAGAACGTTGTCATCTTTGATCGCATCAACAATCACATAGCTATGAAGACGCTCACCAAACAGGTCTTTTGTGGTTCTTTTCTGTGTGCCCTTACCTTCAACTTTCTTAGCCGTTGCATTGTCAGCAAAGATAGGTGTCCCCGTAAAACCAAACAGTTGTGCCTTCTCGAAGAACTCTACGATGTTCTGGTGCGTTTCACCAAACTGGCTGCGGTGGCATTCATCAAAGATAAAGACCACACGTTCATGGCGAAGGTGTTCAACCTGCCCTTTAAAACGAGGCTTGGTGATCAGGTTATTAAGCTTCTGAATCGTGGTGATGGTCAGCTTGTTGATGCGATTGACTTTATTACTGTAGATAGGTGCATACTCTGCGACTTGCGGTAGCTCTTCACCATCGTTGGCACTACTATCTTTCGTGTTTAGCGCTTTCTTTGGTACAGGTCGTGAACCGAGGAACTGATTCAGAAGGCTTTTGGTGTCACCCGTGCTGTCGACACTGCCTCTTAAAAATGCATCGAACTCTTTAGCTGTTTGGTAATCGAGGTCTTTGCGGTCAACCACGAATACCACTCTATCCACATCTTCAAGCGTAGAGAGGATCTGAGCGGTTTTGAAGCTGGTCAGCGTCTTACCACTACCTGTCGTGTGCCAAATATAACCATGGTTATCGTTGGTGTTAACCTGATTAACGATCGCTTCTACCGCATAGAATTGGTAGGGGCGCAGCACCATCAAAAACTTACCTGACTCGTTCTGTACGATGTAACGACTCAGCATCTTAGTCAGGTGTGGTTGATTTAAAAAAGCATCCGCAAATTGAGGCAGTGCGTTAATCTTGTTGTTTTCAACATCCGTCCAGTGGAAGGTCTGCTTAAACGAAAGCTCACGGTTGTTGGAGAAGTATTTGGTGTTAACGCCGTTAGAAATAACAAACAACTGTACGTAGTTGAACAGCCCACCTTGCGCACCGTAGGTATGTTTGTCGTAACGCTTAATCTGATTGAAGGCCTCCGCTAGCTCAATGCCTCGGCGTTTGAGTTCAATTTGAATCAACGGTAACCCATTCACTAAGATAGTAACGTCGTAGCGGTTCTCGTACGTCCCTTGAATAGTGATCTGGTTGGTCACTTGAAAGCGGTTCTTACTGGCATCATCAAATAGCAGCGTCAGATAATCGGTCGTACCATCTTCACGAGTAACATCCACCTTGCCTTTCAAACGCTTGGATTTATCGAAGATGTTGCCCTTTTCAAGCTTGATGAGCACACTTTCAAACTCACGCTCGGTGAGCGTTATGCCATTGGCTTTCTCAAGTTGAGTCTTGAGGTTTGCTTTTAGCGCATCAGCATTGCCAATATCGACAGGTTTGAAATCGGCAGCGACAAGCTGATCGATTAGCTCTTTTTCAAGTTGTGCTTCTGATTGTGTGCTCATACCTACCCTTACACGAACATCTGTTGTAACAAGCCCTTCTTCCACTCCTTGGCTTTCTCAAGCTCAGAGTTGGCTAGGTCGATCTTCTGGTCGATTGCAGATAGGAAATTGGCTATCTTGGTTTGCTCATCAAAATTAGGTACGACCATTTTATGAGATTTCAAATCTCCACCTGTAATAAGAGGTTGACCTGAACCAAAAATCAGGCGATTTAAGTCGAACTTAAGTAATGAGTATTTAATGAAACGAAGGTGCTGCCTTGGCTTTACATCAATTATCAATGTGTTATCCGAAACGCCAAACTGACCTTGAACTTCATTTATCTTACCTGCGTTCGCTCCAACCCTTGCGACAAGTATGAAGTTACCATCATGAGACACCTCATTTGTAAAACCAATTTTCCCAGTTGATCCCCAAAGGTCTATTGTTCCATTGTCGTCAGCTTTGGACTTTCCAGATTTGATTGTACGAGACAGATCACCCAACGTCTTCTCTTCCCAATCAGGAAACCCACTACCATCATCTGCTTTGAATCGTAGTGTTGGTGGGATGAAGGTAAGTTGTCCATTATGGTTCTCCCACTTTCCATTGAACAACTGTTGCATCACACCTTTCTTGTACTCGGTGAGCTTGTCTTTCTTCTCTGTTAGAAGTCCGATCTTCTCATCTACCTTTGACAAGAATGAGGCGATTTTTTGTTGTTCTACAATTGTTGGGAATATATTTTTCGTCGCCTGAAATAGATCTGACTTGATGTAAGGCTGATCACTACCAATCAGTTCTAGATCAAGTTGTTTCATAAATACGGGGGTACGAAGATATTGATACAAGAACTCTGTACCGAGTTTCGCAGTATCAAATTTTAGTTTACCTGCTCGCTGATAAAGCACAGACTCTTCTTTCAAGTAAAACCGACATGCTTTAAGCTGATTATTCGTAATAGGTCTATTCAAGCCCAAAACGATATCACCAAACCCAATCTTCAAATGCTTTGAACCATCAACTGCTACATATTTAGGGGACTCCTCAAGCTCGATTTTATCTGGCTGTATATGTAACCCTTGGATTAGCAAATATCCATTATCTGTATATTCTTGCTGCTTGTACGCATTTCCGGCAAGGATCTTAATCGGTGTTTTGTTTTGGCTCCAAAGTCCATCAAACTCACTAAACCTCAGTGTCGGCACGTTCATTTGCTCTGTCATAACATACCTTCCTTACTCTTTACCTGAAAGAAAGGGGGCCTTGATGCTTAGCTGAGAGCAGAAGTCAGCAATATCAGCGTCTACCGAATGCATTTTCGTTTCTAGATCCGCAAGGTCAGACGCCACTGCATCCAAATCGACAGGCTCTTCGTCTTCAAAGGTGTCCACATAGCGTGGAATATTAAGGTTGTAGTCGTTCTCTTCAATCTCAGTAAGCTTGGCAACGTGTGCAAACTTTTCGATGGATTCACGCTTGCTGTATGCTTCAATAATACGCTCAACGTCTTCATCACGAAGGTAGTTTTGCGCTTTGCCTTTTTCGAAGTGACTAGAAGCGTCGATGAACAACACATTATCATCGTTTTTACGGTTCTTCTTAAACACCAATATACAAGTCGGGATACCTGTACCGAAGAAGATACCCGCAGGTAAGCCAATAACGGCATCTAGGTAGTTCTTTTTCTCAATAAGGTGTTTACGGATGTGACCTTCTGCTGCGCCACGGAATAGAATGCCGTGTGGGACAACGACTGCTAGCGTACCAGTCTCATTGAGTTGGTGGATCATGTGTAGCACAAAAGCAAAGTCCGCTTTCGATTTAGGGGCAAGCTTGCCGTAATCCGCAAAGCGTTCACTATTTAGGTGAAGTTCGTTAGCACTCCAGTTGGCTGAAAACGGAGGGTTTGCTACCACTGCATCAAAACGTTGATCTAGGTGCATTGGGTGCTCTAGGGTGTCATCGTTTTTAATGTCGAATTTATCGTAACGCACGCCGTGCATCAGCATATTCATACGAGCTAGGTTATAAGTGCTTGGGTTTTGCTCCTGACCACAAAACTCTAGGCTATGGCTACCGACTTCACGAGCGACACGCAGTAGCAATGATCCTGAACCACAAGTAGGGTCATATACCGATTTCACATTACCATCTAGACTAACAAGCTTAGCGAGAATCTTACTGACCTGTTGCGGGGTATAGAACTCACCCGCCTTTTTACCCGCACCAGAGGCAAACTGACCGATAAGGTATTCGTAGGCATCACCCAGCAAATCAATCTCGGTATTTTCTAGGTGAAAATCGATGTTATCTAGGTGAACCAAAACCTGACTGATTAGCTTATTACGTGCGTCTGGGTTTTTACCTAATTTGCTTGAGTTAAGATCTAACTCTTCAAACAAACCATTGAAGTCATCAGCAGAGTCCGCCGCTGTGGTGGATTGTTCAATATCAGCAAGAGTGCGGTCAAGCTCATCGATAATAAACTCTTGCTTCTTGCCACGCCCCGCTAGGCTAGAGAAAAGCTGCTTAGGCGCAATAAAGTAGCCAAGGTTCTCGACACACTCTTCACGAAGGTCATTGAGCAGCTCTTTATCATCAACAGCTCCAACAAAGGTAATGCCATCTTCGGCAAGCAACTCATCACAGTAGCGGTTTAGCTTGTCTGATAGATACTTGTAGAAGATAAGCCCCAGAATATAATCACGAAAGTCGTCTGCCGACATATTGCCACGTAGTGTGTTGGCGATGTTCCAGAGCTGTTTTTGAAGTTCTTGTTGGTGTTGTTGAACCATGGTTTACCTGTTGTGGTATGTATTAAGTATGGGATAGTGAGAGATTGTACCAAAACTAGAAATGCTCAGTTTGTTTCTTATCACGCTAGTGTAGCCTTGAGGCGTAGCTAAACATGCAATTGAGCCGAAAGCTCGGCTCAAAAGAAGTGATACATCAGAAAGACTCATCGACAAGACATAAGCGGCATACTAATGTGAATCTGCGTAAACTGCTTTTCGAATATCGGAAAGGTGAGCATACAGCTCGTGAACTTGAGCAACTGTAGATGTCAGTTTTACAAAGAGAACTTTGAAGCAAAGGTAAAACTCATTGATCAGAGGTGTATCACAGCAGGTGTTAGCTAAGCCGGGTAAGAACACCTCTGGGAATTCATCTGGGTCTCCCCCATATAATTCGTCGAATAGAGCAAGTTCAGACTCTAAATCATCACTGTCTAGTTCATCACTCGAAAGGAAGCTCGCATACTCAGATACAATAGCCTCAGTAATAGAGATAAATTCTTTTAATGACTCTGGCGTAGAAGATTGTCCGAATGGTGATTTATGAATAACTTCTTTCACGGCATCGAGATAGATATCAAGGGCATCCGCTGGCTTATCAGATTGGAAATCACCGTCAGGATCCAGTTCGAGGTCAGCCCAAAGTTTAACTAGCTTAGCTTCCGCTAGTTCAGAATTCTCATCTATTTCCTTATCGCTAAAACGCTCACGGTACACTCTGTCAATGTCACATTCATTCCAGTTAGCAACAAACAAGAAATCTTGTTTAACTTGCGCCATGATGACACCTTGCGACTCAGCCAGTTCTTCTAGTTCTTGAATAAGTTCAACTGTAATTTTCTGTCGTTCAAGAAGAGAGGCAAACTCTCGTCGTTCTATCATTAATGGAGCGATTGCATTCTTGCTCTCTAACAATAATCGAGAAAAGGCATCAGAGTCGAAACGCATGGACTATCCTTACTTTGCTTAGAGCTTGGTTTTGCTCAAAAGTGTCAATTGAAATGATGTATGCAATCCTACACCTAACTTGAACACACACAATGATCTTGTGTGCATAGCTTAAAATAATTCACACTTCCGCATAGTCCATCTGCTTCTAAATACAATAACGAGCTCTAAGGCACGATTAGTAAACTAAATCATTATCGGCTTTTGGGTACAGCACATCACCTTCGAAGGTTAATACATACGAAATCACTCTATGGTTACAATGGTCGACCTCAACCTTTCCTCTAGGCACGGTTAGATAATCATCCAACGCTTGCTCATGAGCATTCCACATATCATCATAATTGGAATAAGCTGCTACCCATTCAGCAATAACGTCACCATTAATCGTTAGCTGGTGGCGGTTCATTACCAATACAGGGTCATCCATTAACTGACCTCATAATTACTACATTTTCATGCAGCCCTGCGAGAACATTGACTCGCTCAATCCAAATCGACAAAGCCTCTGCTTTTTCTGGAAGGTATCGACTGCGGTTATAAATTTGCATAACGCCACCGAGTTTATGCCCCAATAATTGCTCAACAATATGGGGGGCTACCCCAAGATCACTCATACCTGTAGCTAAAGTTCTGCGTAAATCGTGTATTGTCCATTTTTCGTCGTGTTTGAACTTCTTCCATATTAATCGAGTATATTGACTTACTGCTTCGGAAGTTTTTATTACGCCAAGAATGGGGTCTGATTTCTTTGCATCACCTTTAAGCTTCAATAACCACGACTTCAACTCCAAAGGAATTGGGCGAAAGACTTTTTCACCGTTCTTGCTATGCGCTTTAGGAACAGTCCATAGCATTTCATCAAAGTCCCACTCGGCCCAAGTAGAAAGACGTACTTCCTGAGTCCTCCCTCCTAAAAGAATTTGGATCCTGAAAAGGTCTCTGTAGTATTGATTGCGAAAATCGCCTTCCTCTGTAGCCATACGCCAAACATCCATAAGCTCTTTGTCTGTTAAAAATCGTTCTCTTTCAGCTTGCTTCTTTCCAACATCGGGAACTGTCAGGTCATCAATAGCTCGACTGAATGCATAGTTCCTAGTTCGACAAAACCTCAGAGCTTGCTTAGTATTGGTCAGCATATAGCCTGACGCTACTGGCGCTGGTCTTTGCTTACCTTTAATTCCACGAGTAGCACGGTCAAAACATTCAATCCAATGCCGAGTATCAGTTTGTGCCAATGGAAGCTCGCCTATATATGGGTAAATATGCCTCTCGAATTGAGCTCTACTCTTTAACCAATTGACTCGGTTATCTTTAGCATAGTTAACCAACCAATACTCCAGTGCATCTTTCACTGTTACTGGCTTTAAGGTTTCATTACGAGCAAGTGAACGTTGATGCTTCGGGTCATAGCCCTGAGCTAGCCACTGTCTACACTGCTGCGCTTCATCTCTAGCGTTCAACAATGAAAGAGCAGGATAATCCCCAAGATCTAACCTCCGGCTTTTTCCATCGACTTTATAGCGATATTGCCAACGTACTTTTCCTTTCTCAGAAACCCTTGCTCCCAAGCCCTCACCATCTGTCAGCGTAAACGTTTTTGGGTGATTTTTATTTAAAACCGCCTTTAAGTTCTTATCGTATAACTTACCCATCGAAACCTCTTTCTAGATGTACATAGACTTTTCACACATCCAAATATGTACCCCAATATGTACCCCGAAATAATAATAAGATGAAAAACGAATGAAAACAAAAAAAGACAAAAACAGGCTTAATTGATTGTTTTAAATGAAATTAATTTAACAACAGCAAACATGGCAAAACATACAAAAACATGTAATTTGATAATACGGCATGAACTAATACTAGTCCATACAGTAATTTTGTAAAAAAGGCTTAGTCAGCAATGGCTAAGCCTTTTTTATTACCTATCCGACCAGCTCTTAGTCACGTTATGAACCAGTCTTAACCAATGCTGATACATTGAAGTGTGATCAGTATTGATTGTGAACTCAATTTAAACAGATATAATCAAGAGCTTACGTTGGATAAAGGAATTAACTTCATGATTTATAAAGAAAGGGAAGAGTGGCTTTATGCTATTCTAAATACTCTCCCTGATCATGTCTTTATCCTCAATGAACAAGGTCGCTATATCGAGAGTTTTGGCGGCACGTATCATTCCAAAAACTTCAATGCCTCAAGCTATACCAACCTCACACTAAGTGAAGTCTTGTCTGCTAGCAAAGCTGCAGAGCTCGTTGGCTATATTGATGAAGTCGTCCGTACTAACCAACCAAAAGTCGTCAAATACAGCATCTCCTTACAAGACCACCTACTAATGCCTATAGAAGAGCTAGAGGCATTAGAGAACCCAGAAGAAACCTGGTTTGAAGCGATCATCAAACCTGTTGAAAGCATTCATAGTGACGAAAATTGGGTAATGTGGTCCGTTCGTGATGTAACGAAAACACACCTGCTTGAAAAGCGCCTTAAAACGCTCTCAGAGACCGATGAGCTAACTGGTGTAATGAATCGTCGAGCATTCTTAACCAACCTAGACAAGGCTCTGAGCTCGCATGCAGGGCTATCTCAGACCTTTTCATGCATAATGATCGATATTGACCATTTTAAAGAGATTAATGATCAAGTAGGTCACTTCTCCGGAGATCACGTGATCCATCACGTAGCAAAGATCTGCCAACGATCTATTCGTGGCACTGATTTTATCGGTCGCCTAGGAGGAGAAGAGTTTGCCGTTATCTTAGCCAATACCAGTGCTATACAAGCCTATGATGTCGCAGAAAGGATGAGAGACGCGATTCAAAATGCGCCATGTAAAGTCGATGGCATTGAGATCAGTACTACAGTTAGTATTGGTGTTGCAGAATATGATGAGCAAGTATCTAGCGCTAAAGAGCTTATGATTAACGCAGATAAAGCCATGTATTACTCAAAGCACTCTGGACGCAATCAAGTGACTCTTCATCACGGCAGCATCCCTGATGTAAAGTTACAGCACTCTACTAACTTAAGAATCCAAAAAGTTTCTTAGCTCTCCCTGCCTTACTTCAAATTAATCAACCCCATACCCATTTCACTCTATACACCTTCCCTCTTTAAAACCCGTTATACACGGCCTTCCAGCGTACTCTATACAACCAAGGATACTTTCTTAATACAGTTTGTGAGTTAGCCTCAGAAAGGCCTATAAGTTATTGCAGAGTCGAACAAGGTGAGATGCGGAGAAGTAGTGCGTTAGCACTACATCGCAGCCAGTTGCTTAGGCGGAAGAAAGAATAGTGAACAATAGTAAAAGAAGTTTAGAAGCGCCTTTAACAAGGTCTTGTCATTGGAATGAATTTACTTTGCTCCAAATGCAAAAAAGCCCACTCTTTCGAGTGGGCTCTTCAAATTTAAAGCCTGGCG
>NZ_JAHGAI010000065.1:0-51235 GCF_030248515.1 Vibrio sp. D401a
TGAACATTACATAAGTAATGTTTGAATTGACTGTGCTGAATCTTTCGATTCAATGGTCACTTCGTTTCATTGAAACCTAATTTGAAACCGAAGTTTCTAATTGGATTATCATCAACGAGTGCCCACACAGATTGATAGGTTCTTATTTTTAAAGAGCTACTCTTCTTTGTGACTCACATCACTTCGGAAGAGGCGGCCATTCTAGCGAGATAATTTTTTGTGTCAAACACTTTCTCAAATTATTTCGTTTTTCTTTTTGACCTTGCCGACTTTGCTTTGAACCCTTGTGAGCTCTGCCCTGTCGACAAGGAGGCATTATAGAGATCGCGCTCACATTGGCAAGCGTTATTTTGCAAAAATTGCAAAAATAATGGTTAAACGCTGAGTTTTCGCTCAAAGCCTTATTTATCCAACTTTACCCAAAGAAGGCAAACAACTTATCCACAGAGTTATCCTTTTGAACCTAATATTTACTCTTATAAATAAAGAAAAGCTGCTTTACGGCAGCTTCTTTTAATTAACTCAAACTCGACTTTAACCAATTGACCACTAGATACCGGAGCCGTCTTGCTCAGTTCCATCATCCTCATGCAATCCACACTCACGTTTTAAGCCAAAGAAACGGGTTTCCTCTTCAGACATGCCCGGCTCCCACTTTTTAGTCGTATGTGTATCACCTACCGAGAGGTAACCTTGCTCCCAAAGAGGGTGATAACTTAAACCGTGTTCTTCTAGATAATAGTGCACATCTTTATTTGTCCAGTCGATCACGGGCAAGAACTTAAACACTCCATTTTGAATCGATAAGATAGGCAGACCTGCTCGAGATTTACTTTGCTCTCGGCGTAATCCAGAAAACCAAGTACCAACGTTTTGCTCACGCAGAGCACGTCGCATCGGTTCGACCTTGTTTATCTTGTTGTACTTCTCGATCCCCTCGATACCTTGTTCCCAAAGTTTCCCATAACGCGCTTCCTGCCAATGGGCACTTTCTATCGCTCGGTATACTTTAAGGTTGAGGTTTAGTTGCGCCTTTAACTGATCAATAAAATGATAGGTCTCTGCGAATAGATATCCGGTATCCGTTAGGATGATCGGAATATCCGGCTTTTGTTGTGTCACAAGATGAAGCATCACTGCAGCTTGGATACCGAAACTGGATGAGACTGCGAACTCCCCTTCCAAATTCTCCAATGCCCACTTTACTCTCTCTTGCGCCGAAAGCTGTTCGAGCTCGACATTGATTTGAGCAAGACGGAGGATTTGCTCCGTCTTTGTTAATGTCAGTAACTCTGCTAGCTCCGGCTTGGAGGCTACAGAATCAAGCATGGAAGTCCCTCTTTGATACGAACACTTCTTGAATAATTCCAGCTCGAATAGTGAAATCGCCAAATGCTTCGCCTTCTTCACGCTCAACAGCCCAACGAGCCACCAGCTGATCAATCTCTTCTAAGATTTGCTTGTCCGTAATGTTCTCTTTATACATCTTCGGTACTCTTGTACCGCCGCGATTACCACCTAGGTGTAAGTTGTAACGACCCGGCGCTTTACCGACTAAGCCGATTTCTGCCAGCATTGCTCGTCCACAACCATTTGGACACCCTGTGACACGAAGAATGATGTTGTCTTCTTCAGGTAGACCATGCTTTTCTAAAATGTCTTCAACATCGTTAACAAACTGAGGAAGGAAGCGCTCGGCTTCTGCCATTGCTAATGGACACGTTGGGAATGCCACACACGCCATCGAGTTCTTACGTTGTTCACTTACGCCGTCATCCATTAAGCCATGCTCACGAGCAATCTTCTCGATCTTCGCTTTTTGGCTTTTTGGTACACCAGCAACAATCAGGTTTTGGTTTGCCGTCATGCGGAAGTCGCCTTTGTGAATTTTGGCAATTTCAGCGACCCCTGTCTTAAGTGGCTTACCCGGGAAATCCAACAAACGACCGTTTTCGATGAAGAGTGCTAGGTGATGCTTACCATCGATACCTTCAACCCAACCGATACGGTCACCACGTTCCGTTAATTCGTAAGGGCGGCTTTGCTCAAATTTAACACCGGCACGTTTTTCTACTTCCGCTTTAAACACATCACTACCGACACGATCTAATGTGTATTTGGTTTTTGCATTCTTACGGTTAGAACGGTTACCCCAATCACGTTGAGTTGTTACTACAGCAGCGGCAACATCAAGTGTTTTCTCTAGTGGGATAAAACCAAAGTCATCCGCTCTACGTGGATAAGTTGACGTATCGCCATGCGTCATCGCTAGACCACCACCAACAAGCACGTTAAAACCAACCAGCTTGCCGTTATCTGCAATCGCTACGAAGTTAAGATCGTTAGCGTGTACGTCTACGTCATTTTGCGGTGGAATAACCACTGTGGTTTTAAACTTACGTGGTAGATAGTTCTTACCCAGAATCGGTTCGTCTTCTTCCGTGCTTTCTACTTTTTCACCGTCCAACCAAATCTCTGCATAAGCACGTGTCTTAGGTAGTAGATGCTCGCTGATCTTCTTCGCCCATTCGTAAGCTTCTTGGTGTAGCTCTGACTCCACTGGATTAGTGGTACACAACACGTTACGGTTAACGTCACCCGCAGTTGCAATCGAGTCAATACCAATGCTGTTTAACGTTTGGTGCATCAACTTGATATTTGGTTTTAGCACGCCATGGAACTGGAACGTTTGACGAGTAGTAAGACGAATACTTCCATATAAAGAGTGCTCGGTTGCAAACTTGTCGATCGCTAGCCATTGCTTTGGTGTAATGATGCCACCCGGCATACGTGCACGAAGCATGACGTTATGTAGCGGCTCCAACTTTTGTTTAGCACGCTCGTTACGGATATCGCGGTCATCTTGCTGGTACATTCCGTGAAAACGAATCAATTGGAAGTTGTCCGCAGTAAAGCCACCAGTAATGCGGTCTTGCAGATCTTGTTCAATCGTTCCACGCAGTAAATTACTTTCTCTTTTAAGGCGCTCGTTATCCGAGAGTGGACCAAGCACCTCACCTAATACTTCTTGGCTGTTTGATTGTTGATTCGCGCTCATTAGTACACATCCCTTTGGTAACGTTTCGCTTTACGTAGATCGTTGATAAATGCTTCGGCTTCTTCACGAGATAGCTTGCCTTGTTGCTCGGCTACAAATACCAGCGCATCGTGAACATCTTTTGCCATACGAGTGGCATCACCACATACATAGATGTAGGCACCATCTTGAATCCATTGCCACACTTGTTCAGCGTTTTCTAGGATGCGATGTTGAACATAAACCTTCTCTGCTTGGTCACGACTAAACGCAACATCAAGGCGAGTCAGCAAACCTGACTTGAGGTACTTCTGCCATTCAACTTGGTAAAGGAAATCTTGAGTAAAGGTACGGTCACCAAAGAACAACCAGTTCTTACCTTCCGCGTCACGGTTATCACGCTCTTGAATAAAGCTACGGAAAGGCGCAATACCAGTACCAGGACCAACCATGATGATTGGTGTGTTGTCATCTTGTGGCAGTTTGAAGTTATTGTTGTGCTCAACAAACACTTTCACTTCACCGCCTTCTTCTAGACGTTGAGCGAGGAAACTCGATGCTCCACCATAGCGTTTTTCCTCACCTTTGTCGTATTCAACCAAACCTACGGTTAGATGAACTTCTTCATCGACTTCCGTTTGACTCGAAGCGATAGAATATAGACGAGGTGTCAACCGACGAAGCAAACCAACCAATTCTTCGGCACTTAGCTTGGTCTTCTTCTCTGCAAGCACATCCACAACTTGGGTATTTGCAGCGTACTCACGAAGCTTGTCTTTATCTTCCACTAGCTTTTGTAGTTTCTTGCTACCAGATAGCTCTGCGAATTTAGTGACAAGTTGAGGGTTTGATGCGGTGATTTCGTACTTGCTAACCAATGCACTATGAATAGAAAGGCTTTCACCATCCACTTCAATACTCTCGACACCAGAAAGACCGACTTTCCCTAAAATGGCATTAGCAAGTTCAGAGCTATTATCGAACCACACGCCTAGGGCATCACCCGGTTGGTAAGTCAGGCCCGACTCTTCTAAATCAATCTCTACGTGACGAACGTCTTTACCTGAATCACGCCCCGTGATTTTCTGGCTGGTCAGTAGTGTGGCTGTATATGGATTTTGCTTGTTGTAAGCAGAATGCCCTGGAGCGGCTTGACCGACAGGTAGTTGAACCACTTCTGCTTCATTACCTGAAGAAAGGGCTTCTTTTACTTGTTCAAGCGCTTGCTTACGCCATTCTGCAGCCGGTGCTTCATAATCCACATCACAATCAATACGGTCGATGAAGGCAGTTGCGCCGAGCTTAGATAAGTAAGTATCAAAGTCTTTACCCGTTTGGCAGAAGAACTCGTAACTAGAATCACCCAGAGCAATTACGGCGTATTGCAGATTTGGTAACTTCGGGGCTTTCTTAGATTGAAGGAACTCATGCAGTTCAATGGCATTGTCCGGCGCTTCACCCTCACCATTGGTCGACGCTACGATGATCACATGGGTTTCTTTCGCAAGGTTCTTGCCTTTGTAATCGCTGGCGTCAAATAGCTCAACAGCAATGCCTTCAGCTTTAGCTTCTTGCTCTAGAGCCTCAGCAACGCCTTTTGCATTGCCGGTTTGAGAAGCAAAAATGATGCTTAGCTTTCCTGCTGGTTTTGCCGCCACCGCTGCTGCCGCTTGCGCAATTGGGTTTGCAGCCGCTGCGCTTGGTTGGTTTTGAGCTAGCCCCCAGAAGTACCCACTGACCCATGCGAGTTGTTGTGAAGACAACTCAGAGACAGTTTGCTGGAGTGCGTTAAATTGCTGGTCATTGATCGGGCTTGCGATTGGTGGGTTACCACTCTGCCCTTTATTTTCTTCCGATACATTCTTTTGAAAAGACATTGTCACGACATCCCTATTCATTGCGTGACGATAGATTAACCAACCTCCCTAATAACAAGAAAGAATAGAAGTGAATGTTTTATAACTTTTTGGAAGTATAAAAGCGAAACCAAGATTCAACGATCTTCAATTCGAACTTGCTGAAAGCCGACAGCCATGGCTGACTTTGAAGCCGTATCGAGATCATCGTATAGGCATTCTTCTCCATGACTGTCCGTGAGACAAACGAAACCTCCACGCGCATGGCGAAACTCAACAACCCATCCGCCTTCTTGAATTGAAGGTTCGATAATAGCTTCTACCAGCTGGTTGTCACGAAATAGATGTCGTAATTCATTTATTGTCATCGCAATCCCTGCTCCAACTTTTATAC
The DNA here is from genome assembly GCF_030248515.1 of Vibrio sp. D401a. Taxonomy (NCBI): domain Bacteria; kingdom Pseudomonadati; phylum Pseudomonadota; class Gammaproteobacteria; order Vibrionales; family Vibrionaceae; genus Vibrio; species Vibrio sp. D401a. The sequence continues at coordinate 5,288 of NZ_JAHGAI010000065.1, forward strand.
ATTGCTCTTAGATAAGCATGGTCGAAGTCTGAAACTTGGGCGAGAAATTCGATTTAATATAATGAAGTGATATAAAAAAACGCCGCTTATAAAACGACGTTTTAAAGAATTGAGTAGTATCGAGTTAGAAGGAGTATTCTGCAGATATAAAGAACCCGTTTGCAAAGATGAACTCTTTGCCTAAGCTCGATAAGAACTGTTCCGACTCTAAATCAATCACACGGTACCCCCCACGAAAAGCCAGTTGAGACTCTTGGAAAGGAATTCGGTATTGCATACCAGCCATCAGATCAGTGCTTTTAATGCCTTTGTTATCACCAAAGTTCATTTCACCAATTACATCAAAATTAGTATTTGGTACCGTTATTTCCGCATAACCATACCAAGCCCAAATCAGCTCATCAAAATCTTCAGTACGAGCATTAGTGCCGGCATCCACGTATTTCGTGTCACTCAAATTACTAAAGGTAAGACCTGCATCAAAATGAAGCAAATCATGTTCAAGAACTTGGTAGTAAAGCGTAAGGTCTAGCTTATCGAAGCCCATATAATCCGCATCAACGCTTGAGTAACGAAGGCGCGCGTTTGGTACATATTTTACATCATGCTCAATCGCTGCATAAAAAGTACCGGTTGTACTGCTATCTCTTCTAACCTCATTAACTTTAGTATCTGCCGCCCAGACTTCTGCTCCTACCTTAGCAGTAAAAGAAGACTCTTCTGCAAAACAAGGGTAAGACGCTGCCAGCGATAGGGATACTGTCGCTAAAGCGATGGTCGCTTTATATGTCATGTGATTTTTACTCCGAGATAGCTGATTTCAACATTAAGGGGCGTGCCGGGATAATATCATATTCTCGCAGCCCCCCATCAACTAAATATCCATAACAACTTACTTATAACGAGGTTGGGCAACGCAATTTTTAAAAAACCAAATACCTAGCGCAATAACAATTAACCACGGCAATAACTTCAGTACTACGCCGACCATACCCAGCAAGAACATCACCACTAGAGCAATTCCCGTCGCGGCAAATACTGTGACCATGGTAATCCCTGTTACCAGCAAAGTTGCCGTGAAAACTAAAATAAAGATGAGTTCCAACATAATCACTTCTCCTTTGTTTTAGTTTAACTAGAGCAGGTTCTGTACCAACTTATGAAAAACGAACTAAGCCAATGATCTATAGACAAAAATAAAGCCAGAGGCATTTCTACACTCTGGCTTTACTATTTGTTAGTTGGTAATTTTCACCAACCACTGGTGAAATTTACACGTTCAACTCTTTAGGAATCTTAGCAAGTGCGTCTTGTAGCACCTCTAGACCTGAACCAGGTTTATGCGCATTTTCACTGATGTGGCGACGCCATTGACGAGCACCTGGCATGTTTTGGAATAGACCCAACATATGACGCGAGATATGACCTAGGTAAGCACCTTTTGCCAATTGTGCTTCGATGTACGGGTACATCTCTTCGACAATTTCACTACGCTTTTTAACTGGAGCCGTTGAACCAAATAGCTCTTGATCAACAGACGCTAGCAAGTAAGGGCTTTGGTAGGCTTCACGACCGATCATTACACCATCTAGGTGTTGTAGATGCTCTTTTGCTTCTTCTAGTGACTTCACGCCACCATTGATAGCAATAGTCAGATGCGAAAAGTCTTGCTTCAATTGATATGCCCGTGGGTAATCCAATGGTGGGATTTCACGGTTTTCTTTCGGGCTCAAACCACTCAGCCACGCTTTACGCGCATGAATAGTAAATTGCTCACAGCCGCCTTTTTCAGACACAATTGAAACGAAGTCTGTTAGGAACTCATAAGAGTCTTGATCGTCGATGCCGATACGTGTTTTTACTGTTACGGGAATATCCACAACAGATTTCATCGCTGCTACGCAGTCTGCTACCAACTGAGGCTCAGCCATTAGGCATGCACCAAAGCGACCGTTTTGCACACGATCAGATGGACAACCTACGTTAAGGTTGATTTCATCATAACCACGCTCTTGGGCTAACTTGGCACACGTCGCCAAATCTGCCGGGTTAGAACCACCAAGCTGAAGGGCTAACGGATGCTCTTCTTCGTTATAAGCTAGGAAATCCCCTTTTCCATGAATGATTGCACCTGTCGTTACCATTTCGGTATACAACAAGGTTTCTTTGGTCATCAAGCGATGGAAATAACGGCAATGACGATCCGTCCAATCAAGCATTGGTGCTACCGAAAGCCTGCAAGAATGAGTCATGATAAAGACACCCATATACGTATTAATTAAGGGAGCGTGATTAGCGCTCAAAATTCAAGTCGGCTATTGTATACCTATTGGGCTTTGGGATGCGAGTCTCGTTGACAATTTCAGTCAATAGGAAACACGCATAAAGTGTGTGTTCCTGCACTAATTCATCATTTGAGCCCTACGCAATTTGCTTTATGTCATGATTTTCGTTTTGATAGCAGGTAAAATTAAGAATTTCTAAACCAAGTTCCAATAGAAATGGTTTATCATTAGGCTAGTCCAATAGTTATGGTGAAGGATTTGGACCCAACAATCATTGAACAAATTGAAGGAATATGTGCGGCCAGAGGAGTGAGATTAACTCCACAGCGTCGACGCGTTTTTGAGCTTATTTGTTCTAATCGCCGCGCCTCTAGTGCGTATGAGCTATTGGAGCAACTAAAGGAGAGCGAACCTCAAGCAAAGCCTCCTACAGTATATCGGGCTTTAGATTTTCTGTTGGAACAAGGTTTCATTCATAGAGTCGAGTCTACCAATAGTTTCATCACTTGTTGCTCTTGCAACACCGATCAGCACTATTTCCAATTGCTAATTTGCGATAAATGTGGCGACGTCGTTGAACTTGAAGATGAGACACTGATATCCTTGTTAGCCAATAACGCAGAGAAGCATGGCTTTCGAGTTACTAATCAGGTAATCGAAACGCATGGTACATGCCAGACATGTTCCTCCGAAATGAAAGAATAAGTATATAGAAGAACGTTATGCGCGCTGAATTTGTAAACCCGTTTTTAGCTTCATTAATGAATGTACTAAAAACGATGGCTTCCTTGGAGCTGAAGCCTCAAAAACCCCGTATCAAGAAGGATGAAATTGCACGTGGCGATGTTTCTGGCTTGATCGGTATGGTTGGAGCTCAAACTAGAGGTTCAATGTCGATTACTTTTGACGAAGCTCTAGCGCTAGAAATCATGCAAAACATGTTGGGCGAACGCCCAAATGGATTGAACGAAGAAGTTACGGATATGGTCGGTGAAATCACTAATATGGTGACTGGCGGCGCAAAACGTATTCTGGCTGAAAGTGGTTTTGATTTTGATATGGCAACTCCAGTTGTAGTATCAGGTAAGGGTCACACTATTCGTCACAAGTGTGAAGGCTCAATCATTATCATGCCTTTCTCTTCACAGTGGGGAAATGCCTTCATTGAGATTTGCTTTGAATAATTGAGAAGAAATAGGTTGGTCCGTGCCAACCTATTTTGTTTCTGCCTCAGGCAATAAAAAAGGTCAGCATTTGCTGACCTTTTGTTTTTCTATTCAAACATTAAGCCTTGAACGCTTTAAATGCATTGATTAGACCGTTTGTCGAGCTGTCGTGTGAACTAATCTCAGAACCGTCAGCTAGCTCAGGTAGGATTTGGTTTGCTAGTTGTTTGCCTAGCTCCACACCCCATTGGTCGAAGCTGAAGATGTTCCAGATAACGCCTTGAACGAAGATTTTGTGCTCGTACATTGCGATCAGGTTACCTAGCGTGCGAGGTGTGATTTGCTTAACTAGGATAGAGTTCGTTGGGCGGTTACCTTCAAATACTTTGAACGGTACTAGAGACGCCATTTCTTCTTCGCTCTTACCTGCTTTCGCAAATTCTGCCTTCACAGTTTCTGCTGACTTACCAAATGCCAATGCTTCTGTTTGTGCAAAGAAGTTAGACATCAGTTTTTGGTGGTGGTCGCTTGCTGGGTTGTGGCTGATTGCAGGTGCAATGAAGTCACATGGGATCAGCTTAGTGCCTTGGTGAATCAGCTGGTAGAACGCGTGCTGACCGTTAGTGCCCGGTTCACCCCAGATGATAGGACCAGTTTGGTAAGTCACTGCGTTACCTTCACGGTCAACGTACTTACCGTTAGATTCCATGTTACCTTGCTGGAAGTACGCCGCGAAACGGTGCATGTACTGGTCGTAAGGTAGGATTGCTTCAGACTCAGCGCCGTGGAAATTGTTGTACCAAATACCGATCAGAGCAAGAATCACTGGGATGTTGCTTTCTAGATCTGTCGACACGAAGTGGTTATCCATCTCATGAGCACCGTCTAGAAGCTCGATAAAGTTGTCGTAACCTACGGACAATGCAATTGAAAGACCGATTGCTGACCATAGTGAGTAACGACCACCAACCCAGTCCCAGAACTCAAACATGTTGTCAGTGTCGATACCAAACTCAGATACTGCAGGAGCGTTAGTAGAAAGCGCTGCGAAGTGCTTAGCAACGTGTGCTTGATCACCAGCTGTCTCAAGGAACCAATCACGAGCAGAGTGCGCGTTAGTCATGGTTTCTTGAGTCGTGAACGTCTTAGACGCGATCAAGAATAGCGTTGTCTCTGGATCTACTTTCTTCAGCGTCTCAACGATGTGAGTACCATCAACGTTAGAAACGAAGTGCAGGTTTAGGTGGTTTTTGTATGGTGCTAGTGCTTCAGTCACCATGTAAGGACCAAGGTCTGAGCCGCCGATACCGATGTTTACGATATCTGTGATTGCTTTACCTGTGTAACCTTTCCACTCACCGCCGATTACACGCTCAGTGAATGATTTGATTTTTTCTAGAACCGCGTTTACCGCTGGCATTACGTCTTCGCCGCCAACCATTACAGGTTTGTTCGAACGGTTACGCAGTGCAGTATGAAGAACAGCGCGATCTTCTGTTTTGTTGATCGCTTCACCACTGAACATCGCTTCAATTGCTGACTTAAGCTCAGTCTCGTTAGCAAGAGCGAAAAGGTGCTTCAGAGTTTCCTCGTTGATTAGGTTCTTTGAGTAATCGACTAGGATGTCTGAGCCGAAGCGTGCAGAGTATTTGTCGAAACGCGCAGCGTCTTGAGCAAATAGCTCTTTCAGATCCATATCTTGTGCAGATTCGAAATGCGCAGTTAGCGCTTTCCAAGCTTGTGTTTGCGTTGGATTGATATTTTTCAACATGGTCTTTATCCCGATGTTACAGTAGGTTCCATTCCTTACAGTCTAGCGAAAACTGCGGAATCCCCGATTTAGCAAATAGAATATAAATGAGATGTTTGGGCAAATTGCCACAAAACAAGTCTTTGTAATTTTTTTTCAGTCGCCAATTATGACTGAGTGCCCTTACACTCACATTGAGTTAGGTCACGTTCCCTGTTTCGAATTTAAACAATTCATTTATGACGTTGGGAATCATATCATTTACTAATGACAGGCTCTAATTGGATTAGGATAGACGCCAACCCAAATTTTTCCAAAGGAACGCATATGTGGGCACAAAAAACTCTGCAATTAAAAGCACGTAGTCGAGGCTTTCATCTGATCACTGATGAAATTGAACAACAATTACCACAAATCCAATCGCTTTCAGTAGGTTTGTTACATTTATTCATTCAGCATACGTCAGCCAGTTTGACCTTAAATGAAAATGCCGACCCGACTGTGCGTATGGATATGGAAGCTCACTTCAATAAGTTTGTGCCTGAGCGTGCGCCTTATTATCAACACACCTATGAAGGTGATGACGATATGCCAGCTCATATTAAAGCGTCTTTACTTGGCAGCAGTGTGACAATTCCTATTCAAAATGGGCAATTAGCGCTGGGAACATGGCAGGGAATTTACTTAGGCGAGCACCGTGATTACGGTGGCAGCCGACGCATTATTGCCACCATCAACGGCGAATAACTCTGATAAAACAAAGACTAACCACAGGGTTAGCCTTTGTTTTATATCGATTTAGAACGGTTGATTTATCATGACTCGGAAGGTGCCCTCGTCAGCACCTTTTGCCATCTCGGCACGAACTACAATCCCTTCAACTTGGAAGCGCACAGCGCCACCGACGTTCCACTTCATGTCTTCATGCAATGTCTTGAGGTCATAATTGTCCGCGACTCGCCCTACTTCAACAAATGCCACCCATTGCCACCAAGGTAAGTCGTAGTAGTTGATAAGAGGAATATCATCGAGTGGCTGCCAGTCTGGCAATACGCGGTATTCCGCAGAATAATGAATCGCACTGCGCCCATGATAACGACCTGCCGTATAACCACGCAGACGATACAAACCACCTAAGCGCACTTGTTCTTGCTCAGGTGGTCGACTACATACTGTACCATCACACTGATTCCATGTCGGTGTATCTGCTGTATAGAAATCGAATGCCAGAACTTGCTGATCAAACCAATCGCCCAACGGACCCAACGGACCCAACGAGTAATACTGACTGTTTTGAAACTCCCACTTCAACCATAGATCTTCTGACTGTAAGCTCTCCGCTCCCGTAGTTAAGTCAAACGAGGTATGGGAGCCTCGCGTGGTATTACGCACACTGTCGCGGTTATCCCAGTCAAATGTCAGGCTAAAACCTGTCGCTTCTTCTTTCTTATCGTTGTAGATGTCTAACTCACGAGAAGAATAAAACGGCGTGAAGATAATTGAACTGACACCGGACTCAACTGGAGAAGCAAAACTTACATCGCGAATCGGTTGGAATGCACCAAGTAACCCGTGTTCACGAACGTTGCCCCAAGGAAGCAGGAACTTGAACTCCAGCTTGTAGTTCTCTTCATCCCCATTGGTTATGGTTTTGTCTTCCGTTGAGGAGCCGTTTGAGCCTTGATCGCCTAAGTAATATGGATTGTCGTTAAAGCGCGCTTGATACATCTGCGTGCTAAACAAAAGGTTTGATGACAAAGCGTAATTGAAAGCCGAAAGAAAACCGACGTAGCTGTCTTTCTCAGAATACAGCCCCATACCAAACAGCGCGGCTTGTGGCTGACCAACGCCTTTTGCTACACCAGCAAGACCGATGGTGCTACCTAAGGTTTCGGTACTGAAATAAAAAGGAACGAATGCAGAGTCTTTTTCTTTCGCGACACTTTGGTGGGATAAAAAAAGGCTGGCAGAAAATGCCAGCACTAAACATATTTGGTTCTTCATGGGCTACTTCGTGTATTCCATTTCAACGCGAGAAGTCAGCTTAGTCACAAGCTCATAAGCAATGGTGCCTATGTGGCTTGCTACCTCTTCCACCGGTAAGTCCTTACCCCATAGAATCGCTTCATCGCTCACTTTATCCGTCGCATCGGCCCCTAAATCGACCGTCAACATATCCATAGATACACGCCCAGCGATTGGCACTTTACGTCCGTTAACTAGAACTGGCGTACCATTTGGTGCCGTTCGCGGATAACCATCGCCGTAACCAACCGCAATAACACCTACTTTGGTGTCTCGTTCACTAGTCCACATACCACCATAACCGACGCTTTCACCTTTCTTCACTTCGCGTACTGCGATCAGGTGCGACTTGAGCGTCATGACTGGTCGGTAGCCCATGTCTTGCGCTGTTCGGTGATTAAATGGTGAAACACCATACATAATGATCCCAGGACGAACCCAATCAAGTTGGCTCTGTGGCCATGCAAGCAAACCTGCCGATGCCGCTAAAGAGCGCTCGCCCTGACAGCCAGCGGTCAGCGACATAAATAACTCAATTTGTTCTGTGGTGATGTTACTCTCTAGTTCATCTGCACAACCAAAGTGACTCATGTAACGCAGCGGCTTTGCTACATTGGGACAAGCATTTAGTCGACTAAGAAACTCATCATATTGCTCTGGGCGTACACCCAGTCGGTGCATACCACTGTCGATTTTTAACCACACGACGACAGGTGTCTCAAGCTCAGCTTGCTCAAGAGCCGCAAGTTGTTCCTCACAATGAACAACCGTTTGAATGTTGTTGGTCACCAAAACGGGCAGATCACCCGAGGAGTAGAAACCTTCGAGAAGAAGAATGGGTTTCACTACTCCGCATGCGCGAAGTTGAAGCGCTTCCTCGATTCGAGCTACACCAAATGCATCAGCGTGGGTGGCATGCTTAGCTACATGACGAAGCCCATGACCATAGCCATTCGCCTTCACCACCGCCATCACTTTGCTTTCTGGCGCTTGTTCTTTTACGCGTTGTAAGTTGTGTTGCAGTGCTGACAAGTCAATACATGCCATCGCGGCTTTCATATAGCTCATGGTATTACTCATCATCAATATCAAATGCTGGGCCCGCGTAGTTATCGAAGCGCGAGTGTTGACCTTGGAAGGTTAAGCGAACCGAGCCGATGGGGCCGTTACGTTGCTTACCAAGAATAATTTCTGCCGTACCTTTGTACGGGCTATCTGGGTTATAAACCTCGTCACGGTAAATGAACATGATCAAGTCGGCATCCTGCTCGATAGAGCCCGATTCACGCAAATCTGAGTTAACTGGGCGTTTATCGGCACGCTGCTCTAGGGAACGGTTTAGCTGCGATAGTGCAACAACTGGTACGTTCAATTCTTTCGCCAATGCTTTCAAAGAGCGCGAAATTTCCGCGATCTCCAAAGTACGGTTATCAGAGAGAGCAGGAACACGCATTAGCTGAAGGTAGTCGACCATGATCATCGATAGGCCACCATGCTCACGAGCTACACGACGAGCACGGGAACGTACTTCTGTTGGTGTTAGACCAGAGCTGTCATCGATGTACATGTTTTTCTTCTGCATCAGGATACCCATGGTAGAAGAAATACGAGCCCAATCTTCATCATCAAGCTGACCAGTACGGATCTTGGTTTGGTCAACGCGAGATAGGGACGCAAGCATACGCATCATCAACTGTTCGGCAGGCATCTCTAGCGAGAAGATAAGTACCGGTTTGTCTTGGTCCATCGCCGCGTTTTCACACAGGTTCATCGCAAAAGTGGTTTTACCCATCGATGGACGTGCCGCTACAATGACCAAGTCAGAACCTTGCAGACCTGCGGTTTTCTTATTGAGATCATTAAAACCAGTGTTCACACCGGTCACGCCATCTTGAGGTGTTTTATAAAGCAACTCGATACGCTCAAGCGTTTTTTCAAGAATGTTATCAACGTTTTGCGGACCTTCATTTTCACTGGTTCGAGACTCTGCGATAGCGAAAACTTTACTCTCCGCCATATCGATCAAATCTTCAGAGCTTCTGCCTTGTGGATCATAACCAGCGTCTGCGATTTCATTTGCCACACCAATTAAACCACGAACAATGGCACGTTCAGCGACAATATCCGCATAGGCATTAATGTTTGCGGCACTTGGCGTGTTTTTGGCCAGGTCTGCTAGGTATGCAAAACCACCAACATCATCGAGCTGCTCATGACGTTCCAGATGCTCTGATAAAGTAATCAGATCAAGTGGTTTCCCTGCTTCGAGAATGGTCTTAACACCTTCAAAGATCAGACGATGAGGGCGACTGTAGAAATCACTACTAACAACACGTTCAGCAACGGTGTCCCAGCGTTCGTTGTCTAGTAACAGACCACCAATTACTGATTGCTCGGCTTCTAGTGAGTGAGGTGGGACTTTGATTGCATCTACCTGACTATCCGAAGGTTTGCGATTTCTATTTTCCGCCATGACTTTGCTCGATAACTACTAATGACCCGAGATTATAACCTTAAACCTAACCAAGATGCTTCCCTGATGAGACAATTAGTTGTCAGGAATTCAACTCACCAATAGGTATTGAATTTCGTTTGGGTCTAATAAAAATTAACCGACCATTGACCAAGCACACTATATGTATCAGTATCATGCCCCTCCTTTTCTCAACATCCGAGGTATTTGTGTCACGATACTGGTTACTTAGCTTTGGCTTGCTTTGTGCAGGTACAGCGTATGCCGAAGAATCAGTACAAACAGAGCAAACCGTCAAAGCTCCTGCTCCACTGAAAACGGAGGTCGAGTTCGGCTATCAAGCTCACACAGGTAACACAGATTCACGCTCCTTGAATGCTCGCCTGAGCGCAGAGTACACCGCCGGACGGCACCGTTCGAATGGAGAATGGAAGTTCTATAATCTGTATAAAGATGGCGAAGAAGATAAGCGCTCCTCGACTTACAGCGCTCAAACCGACTATAAGTTAGGCCCTAAGACATATTTCTACGGCAGCTTTAAAGGCGTTGATTCTCGCTACAGTGCTTATTTCAAAGATTACACACTTTCTGGCGGTTTAGGTTATCAGTTCTCTTATACTGAACAATTTGTATTAGAGGTTGAGGTGGGGCCAGGCTTCCGTTATCAAGAACCTAACTTAGATGAAATTGATGACGATGACATTATCTTTCCTGACATAGTTCAAGAAGGCATCTTCCGAGGCAACATTAACACCTCATGGCAAGTACTCGACAACCTGAGTTTTTCAGCTGATGTCACGTTAGTAGCAGGTAAAAGCAACACCCGAGTTGATAGTGACTTAAGTATCACCAATGACATCACTGAAGATATTGCATTAAAGCTTACTCACTCCCGTCAATATCACGATAAAGTGCCAGATGGATTGGAAAAGGCTGACAGTGTCTTTTCAGTAAATCTGCTGTTTCTGTTCTAGAAACGGACTTCCTTCTTCGCAAATTTCAGACATAAAAAAAGCACCTCATAAGAGGTGCTTTTTAGCATTTCGTCTTGGTACTGAATTACTCAGCAGCAACAACTTGTACGTTCGCAGTAGCGAAAACTTCTGAGTGAAGTTGAACGCTGATCTCGAACTCACCAGTGTTACGTAGAGCACCTTCAGGAAGGCGAACTTCGCTCTTAGCAACTTCAACGCCTGCAGCTGTGATAGCGTCAGCGATGTCACGAGTACCGATAGAACCGAATAGTTTGCCTTCGTCACCAGCTTTAGATGCGATAACAACAGCTTCTAGAGCGTTAACTTTCTCAGCACGTGCTTCTGCAGCAGCTAGTTGCTCAGCAACTTTAGCTTCTAGTTCAGCGCGACGAGCTTCGAACATTTCAACGTTACCTTTAGTAGCCATAACTGCTTTACCTTGAGGGATAAGGAAGTTACGAGCGTAGCCAGATTTAACGTTTACAGTATCGCCAAGACCACCTAGGTTACCGATTTTATCAAGTAGAATAACTTGCATTGCTTAATCCTCTTTCTTAATAAAACGACCGATTACTGATGCTTGTCAGTGTACGGTAGTAGAGCTAGGTAGCGTGAACGCTTGATAGCGCGAGCTAGTTGACGTTGGTATTTAGCGCTTGTACCAGTGATACGGCTAGGAACGATTTTACCAGCTTCAGTGATGTAGTTTTTAAGAGTTGCTACGTCTTTGTAATCAATCTCTTGTACGCCTTCTGCAGTGAAACGGCAGAATTTACGACGACGGAAGAAACGAGCCATGGGCTATCTCCTGATCTTAAATTTGAGTAATGTTGTCGGCGTGTAACACTAATTTCCCAACGCCATTTCGGCCGGTTTGGTAAGCAACAAAACCACTTACCTTAATGTTACTGCCTTGTACTAAATTCTGAGTTAATGCTTGCGACCTAAGCCCACTGACAACTACCGGCATTCGACAATAAACTTGTCGTGGTAGGTCAGCTTCGATGATAGTAGAACGATGCTCTACCCAAAACCGACAGTGTTCAATGCCACTAGGGCTTTTACTACGAATGGGCGGCTTGGCAATGGTGCCACTCAGCTCCATTCGATTGGTCATAAGAAATATTACTCAGCAGCTGCTTCTGGCTTAGCTTCAGCACGCTCTTCGCGACGAGGAGCACGCTCTGCACGCTCTTCTTTCTGCTTAAGCATGATAGATTGCTCAGTGATAGCCGCTTTAGTACGCATGATCATGTTACGTAGAACTGCATCGTTGAAACGGAAAGCAGTTTCTAGCTCATCGATTACAGCTTGGTCAGCTTCAACGTTCATTAGAACGTAGTGAGCTTTGTGAAGCTTGTTGATTGGGTAAGCCAGTTGACGACGGCCCCAGTCTTCTAGACGGTGGATTTTACCGCCAGCTTCAGTGATTGAACCAGTGTAACGCTCGATCATGCCAGCAACTTGCTCGCTTTGATCAGGGTGCACCATGAATACGATTTCGTAATGACGCATTGGTTGCTCCTTACGGATTATTAGCTTCCACGATTGGCTCGGTCGTCCAGAGGAAGCAAGGAACTAAAGAAAATTGACCGAGTTTTAAGGAGCACGAATAGTACAGAAAGGAAGCAAAATAGGCAAGTGATTATTTGCACACCACGCTGGATATTTTTGCTTAGCTCACGCCAGAAATAATAAAGGCTACCAACAAAGTGGCAGCCTTTTAAATCATCACGTTACAACGCTTGCTTTAAAGCTAATCTGTCAGCGCTTATTTGACGTCTGCAAGCTCTGCGCGCATTTTGTCGATCACCTGTTTGTAATCCGGCTCGCTGAAAATAGCCGAACCAGCAACAAACATATCTGCGCCCGCTTCTGCAATTTCACGAATGTTATCGACTTTCACACCACCATCGATTTCTAGACGAATATCACGACCAGATTCGTCAATCATCTTGCGCACTGCTCGTAGTTTATCTAGCGTGTGAGGGATAAATGATTGCCCACCAAAACCAGGGTTTACTGACATCAGTAGAATCAAGTCAACTTTGTCCATGATGAACTCAAGATGTGCAAGCGGTGTTGCTGGGTTAAGTACTACACCCGCTTTACAGCCGTGCTCTTTGATGAGCTGGAGAGTACGGTCTACATGCTCAGATGCTTCAATGTGGAAAGTAATCATCGACGCGCCAGCTTTTGCGAAATCAGGGATGATACGATCAACAGGCTTCACCATTAGGTGAACATCGATTGGGGCAGTAATGCCGTAATCACGTAATGCTTTACACACTGGCGCACCAAAAGTCAGGTTTGGTACATAGTGGTTATCCATAACGTCGAAGTGCACCACATCCGCACCTGCTGCGAGTACTTTCTCTACGTCTTCACCTAGACGAGCAAAATCAGCCGATAAAATGGATGGAGCAATTAGAAAATCTTTCATACCTGACCTCAGTAGTGGCGAGCAAACAGCAAATAATTGCGCGCAATTCTACCGAAGCCAGTGGGGAGATCCACTATTTAGATGCAATAGTGTGAGAATTAAGAGTCAGATTTATCTGCGTCTGACGCACGGAATAGAGCAAGCAGCTCGTCAACTTTATTGCGACCGCTGCCGTTACGGCTGATAGTACGTTTCACTTTTACCACGTTCAGTTCTGCACCATGGTATAGGCGACGCGTTAACTTCGTGTCGTGGTTAGAGATCAGAACTGGAATGCCTCGTTCAGTTGCCGCTTTCTCCGCAATGTCTGCCAACGCGGCTTGATCATCAAGCGTAAAGCCATTTCCTGCATAAGAGGTAAAGTTTGCAGTGTTAGATAGCGGTGCGTAAGGCGGGTCGCAGTAAACCACACTGCCCTTACGTGCTCGGCTGAATGTTTCTGGGTAACCTTCACAAACAAAAGTCGCTTTCTTCGCTTTTTCAGCAAAGAATTCCATCTCTGCTTCTGGGAAGTACGGCTTCTTGTAAGAACCAAATGGCACGTTGAAGCCACCTTTCTTGTTGTAACGGCACAGCCCATTAAAACCAAAACGGTTCATGTATAGGAACGCCAGAGAGCGGTACATGACGTCGTCCGTTTTATTAAACTCAGCGCGAATGCTCAGGTAGGCTTCTTTGCGGTTGTTCTCTGCAACAAACCAACGCTTCGCTTCTGAGATGTACTCTTCAGGACGCTCTTTCAGCAAGTTGTAGAGATTAATCAAATCTGGATTGATGTCCGCCAGTAGATATTGGTCGTAATCGGTATTAAGAAACACCGAACCAGCCCCAACAAAAGGTTCAACTAGCTTTCGAGCCGGTGGCAAATGGCGTTGGATGTCTTCAACCAAACCGTATTTTCCTCCTGCCCATTTCAGAAAGGCTCGTTGCTTTTTCATCTACTGCTCTATCTATCGACCAAAAATTAAGGCTGCGGAATGTAACATATTTTTCAGCGAAGCTCAGGATTATTTCACACGCTCTATCTCACGCTGAACTTGTCTTAACGATTTTGCCCAAGGACTCAGCGCTTTAAGTGAAGATGGTAAACTATCTACCGCATCTCTAGCCTGCTGAATGGTTGGGTAATCTTGATAAGTAATGATGTACCAATCAGTATTATTTCTCACTGTTGGGTAGATTCTTACTTTGCCGTTAAGTTGGTAATCATCTAAAAAAGATTGCACATCTTCTAAAGATGTCATCGCTGCTAACTGCAAGGTATACGCTCGCGGAGAGAGAGTCTTCAACTCCTCTTTAGCAAAAGAGAACTGAACAATCGGCGGTGAAGAAGCATCTGATTCAGGGTTCGCCACTTCCTCTGTAGCTTCAGGTCGAATCACCTCAATCAATGCTGAGCTTGCAACACTAGGCGTTTCGCTTTGAATCGAGGTCGGCTCTACAACTTGTTTTCTTTCTGTTGTATCTACCGTATCAGCCTTACCTTCAAGCAATGCATCAACGACATCTGACTCAATAACAACTCGCTGCTGAGTATCTTCATTACCAACGCTAGCCACCTCTTCGACAATGGCTGGCGGCAGCGCATCCGAATCATCTTGAGCACCTGAAATATCCAAAGAGGGATCTACACTGTGATCTAACGGAGCTAAGTTTTCCGTTTTTTTAGCCTCTTTATCACTTGGCTCCGATAACGTCGGTATTACCGTCTGCTCCAAAGAGCCTGCAATTTGCTGAGCTTTATCATCGGGAGTCGGCTGATTGAGCATCCACCAGTATCCACCAGCAGCAAGAAGCAATAACGCTAATACGACAACAGCAATTTTAATTGGCGAGCCAACTATAGAGCGGATAATGATCCTTTTTTCCACTTTTAAATCTCCTAACGCCATAATGTCACCAGGGATTGGACTGACTGTTTTAAAAGCAGCCCGCGTGCGCTTTTCATTGTCATCATCAACATAGCGCATTACTAATGACTCAAAAAACTGCCTTGCTTCCATTTCAGACAGCATATCAACTTCGAGCTCAACGGGTTTAAGTTCTTGCCCGTAACTCACCCGTTGCAAAACGTTTTCTAAACGACCAAGCTGAGAAAATAGTATGACATTGATTTTCCAATTTGAATTTGCCTGAGCCGCTAATACAAGCATCCACAGCTCAGAAATAAGTGCTTCACTTAGCAGGTGGGCGTCATCGACCACTATCGCAATGTCACACGACTCGCTATCTAGAATTCGCTCCATACTGTCTAGCAAACTATCTTGCTGATTGAAAAGCGCATCACTCACAATTTGACTTAAAATCTGCATACGACGCTGGGTATCATCCTGGTTGGGATGACACAGCAATAAGCACTGATTCTTATTCGTGGCACCAACTTCAAGATATCGTTGGGCTAGCCATGACTTTCCGAATCCAATATCGCCATTAACCACAATAAGGTTAGAGCTAAAGTTGCTCAACATAGCGAGGCGATGCAATAAATCTGTTTGAGAGTCTAATTCTAAAATATGAGCTGCACTCATTCGTTAACCCTAATAATGCATCAATGACGCCTGAAGGCGTCACTGTTTAGGTTAAATATCGCGACCGAAGTCGATAGCTTGTTTGATTATGTCTTGCGATGTGTCCGCAATGACTTCTGCACTGCCAATGCCAGTTGGCAGAACTAAACGTAGCTGACCGGATAAGACTTTCTTATCTCGCATCATGTGTGTCATGAAGTCATCAAAGCTCATGGTATCTGGCGTATGCACTGGTAGTTTTGCTCGACGCATAATGGTAATAATGCGATCCAGCTGTTGCTGCGTAATTAAGCCACGTAGATGCGACGCCTTCGCTGCCATAACCGTACCAGAAGATACCGCTTCACCATGCAACCAGTTACCGTAACCCAATTCAGCTTCAATCGCATGACCAAAGGTATGACCTAAGTTCAACAACGCTCGGATGCCCGATTCTTTCTCATCTTGAGCTACAACTTCTGCTTTGATTTCACAACAACGTGCGATGGCATAAGTCAGTGCTTCTTCATCCAATGCATATAGACGGTCAAGGTTCTCTTCTAACCAGTCGAAGAAAGCACCATCATAAATAATGCCGTACTTGATCACCTCAGCAATACCCGCAGCAAACTCGCGCTCTGGGAGCGTAGATAGGCAATTGGTATCGATGATAACCGCTTTAGGTTGGTAAAAAGCACCAATCATGTTTTTACCAAGCGGATGGTTCACTGCCGTTTTACCGCCAACCGACGAGTCCACTTGAGACAATAGTGTGGTTGGAATCTGGATGAAATCAACACCGCGTTGGTAGCATGCCGAGGCAAAGCCAACAAGGTCGCCAATCACACCACCACCTAGCGCAATAATCACTACGTCACGAGCATAGCTTCCTTCTAGCAGGAAGTTCATGACTTGATTAAATGTGTCTAAGCTTTTGTATTGCTCACCATCAGGTAATTCAAGCAATGAGGCATCACAACCAAGCTGTTTTAGCTGGCTAAGAATTTTGTCCGCGTACAGAGGAGCAACCGTGACATTACTGATCACGACGACTTTCTGATTGGCATTTTTGTTTGAAAGAATTTGAGAAAGGTACGCCGGGTCTTCAAATAACCCGGCGCCAATTGAGATTGGGTAGCTACGCTCTGCTAGATTGACCGTAATCCGTTCCATCGGTGTGCTCCAATTTGAAAAAGATAAATGCTTATCTCTCTTCTAGCATTTTTACGATCTGGTTGGCTACCACTTTTGCACTCTGATCGTCAGTACGAACTGTGTAATCCGCTACTTCTTCGTATAGAGGGTTACGTTCGCCTGCCAAACTTTCCAATACTTCACGAGGGTTGTCAGTTTGAAGTAGAGGACGCTTCTTGTCGCGGTTTGTGCGAGCAAGTTGCTTTTCAATAGTTGTTTCTAGGTAAACAACAACACCACGTGCTGAAAGACGGTTGCGGTTTTCTTTGCTCTTTACAGAGCCACCGCCCGTGGCTAGCACGATGCCTTGCTCTTGAGTTAGGTCTTCAAGTACAGCTTCTTCGCGTTTGCGGAAGCCTTCTTCACCTTCAACATCAAAAACCCAAGCGATATCTGCACCCGTGCGTTCTTCGATCACTGTATCAGAGTCCACAAACTCCATATGCAGTTGCTGTGCTAGGTGTCTACCAATTGTACTTTTGCCGGCGCCCATTGGGCCAACAAGGAAAATATTACGTTTCTCAGCCATATTTAGCGGTAATTTACAACGTTAATTCAATAAGATCGCCACAAGAAAACACAGCTAAACCGCTGTTATACAAGGCTTGTGGCACCAATTCCTCACAGATAATTCGTGATAAGACCCGAAATTATCCAAGCATGGTGCCTCTAATGCAACTTTATTTTTGATCTGATCGCCTTTTTATCTGTGAATCTAT
The DNA here is from genome assembly GCF_030248515.1 of Vibrio sp. D401a. NCBI lineage: Bacteria > Pseudomonadati > Pseudomonadota > Gammaproteobacteria > Vibrionales > Vibrionaceae > Vibrio > Vibrio sp. D401a. Next base: position 22,824 of record NZ_JAHGAI010000065.1, read on the forward strand.
CACTGAATTACTACCTTAGGCGTAACAAAGATCAACAGCTCACTCTTACCTACATCTTCATAAGTACGGCGAAATAGAGCGCCCAACAAAGGTAAATCTCCAAGCAGCGGAACTTTGTCAATTGTATTACTGACACTATGTTGGAAAATGCCTCCTAAAACAACGGTTTCACCATTATTTACTAACACTTGCGTGCCGATTCGCTGTGTATCAATCGCGACCGCTTCTCCAGTCCCAGTTTTAACAACTTTACCAGGTCTATCCTGGGTCACGCTGAGGTCAAGAACTAAGCGGTTATCGGGCGTTATCTGGGGGGTAACTTTTAGACTCAATACTGCTTTTTTAAAAGTAATGGTCGTTGCACCACTGGAGGAAGCCTCTAAGTAAGGAATTTCTGTACCTTGCTCGATATAGGCAGGCTTTTTGTTTGTCGTTACCAAACGCGGACTTGAGATGATTTCAGCCTTAGATTCTTGCTGTAGAGCTGAAAGCTCCAAATCCAATAGAGTGTCAGAGCCCAATTTAGCGACTTGAAAAGCGATGCTGCTTGCATTTGTCGATGCAGCTGCCAAATTGACATTCAGAAAGTCATCAATTCCAACTGTGCTTCCATCCTCAGCATTACCACCTTCGTCGTATAAGCCAATCGCAGCCAAGTTATTCTCAATTGAACCACCAACCATGTTATTACCATTAATAGAAGTGAAGCCCCAGCGAACACCTAATTCATCTAGGTTCCCCTCTTTCACGGTCACAATTCTGGCCTCTATCTGAACTTGCTTAACAGGAATATCAAGAGACTCAACAATCTCACGTATTACTGCGATATTTTCTGGTAGTTCACGGATAAGTAGAGAGTTTGTACGTTCATCAATGGTCATACTGCCACGGACAGACAGCATGCTAATATTCCCTTCACCATTGATCATTTGAGCAATATCTGAAGCTTTAGCAAAATTAACTTTGATTATTTCTGAAGAAAGCTCTCCTATTTCTTCTTCTAATTTCAACTTCTCCAATTGCTGCTTTTCACGTAAGTCCAGTTCTTCTTTTGGTGCGACTAGAATAACGTTGCCATCAACGCGTTTATCTAGCCCCTTAACCTGCAGAATAATATCTAGTACCTGCTGCCATGGCACACCATCCAAGCGTAACGTTAAGTTCCCCTCAACAGAATCCGAGACCACCAAGTTGAAATCGTTGTAGTCAGCGATCAACTGCAAGACATTTCTTACCGGTATATCTTGAAAGTTAATAGAGATGAGCTTGCCTTCCTTCTCAAGGATACTTTTATCTGGCACCTTTTCATTCGGTTTTAAGCGTGCAACTTTTACTTCGAGATATCTCCCCGTAAGCCTGTAATCATGTGTATAGTCACCTTCAATGTGCGCCAACAATCTAGTTGTTGCTGCATCTCTAAAAACTTCTACGCTATCCACTGCGGTAGAGAAATCCTTAACATCGAGCAAGTAAAGCTGGTTGTCTTCAACAGAAGTATTCAACAAATCAATACTAAGCCCTTCTTGAACTCTTTTGACATCTACAATCGCTGCAGGTGAAGCGAGTTCAACAATAATGACCGCTTCTTTATCTTTGTTAGTCCTGAAATCAATACTTTTCAATGCATTGGATGACGACTCTTCCGCCCAAACAAAAGGAGCCATTAACAACAAACTCCATAACCACAAGAGTTCAAATAACTTCCTGTATCTCAATGTATATCCTTGTCTCATTTCTCTTACTCAATTCTAAAAATCAAAACGGAATTACTTATCTCAGAGCTAGCTTTACTTTGCGTTTTTGCCAACACCCTAAGCCATCGGGTAAAGTCTCGTTAATTAGTAAATACGAATGCGTAACGTGAGTTACTTTGCCATTATTTTTTCCGATGTACTGACCAGCATGAACCTTGTATACGGTTCCATTGGGAGCCTGTACTAACCCAGAGACACTATTTCCCATCCCCATAACACCTTTTAGTCTCAACTGGCTTAGAGGAAAATGCTCCAGCTTGCCACTTCGTTTGCGGTTTGAAGGTTGCCAACAATCTTTTCGAGCAACTGGCTGAGATGCAATTGTCGCTTCCTTAGGTAGCTCAAAAGGTGCTCGTTGAGCTTTTGCTTGGTATGCAGCAACTGCGAACTCTTCAATAGGCTCAAGTTGGGCGACATCTCGCCTAGCATCAGTTTCGACTTGACGAATATAATCATCAAGAGAGTCATCGTTGGCTTGACATCCAAGGAGGGCAGCACTGATCACTGCCAACAACAAGACATTAGCTTTCATCTTGTTTTTCCTCTGGCTTAAACTGATAAGTATTGGCTCTAACTCGAAAATGTAAGGTTTCACTCTCTTGACTGACTCTCTGCCAAGTAACATCCTTAAATGTAATGATGCGAGGAAGCGTTGCTATCGCTTGTGCGAAACTCCCAATATCATGAAATGCGCCAGTAAGTTCGATATTCAATGGGAGCCTGTACAAAAATTGTTCAGATTGCTTCTTCCCCCAATCGATCCGTGTGAAAGTCAGATTATTATCGATGCCAAGTTCGTTGACAGAAGCAAGCATTGTGGCCAGCTCTTTCTGCGCTGGTAATTGCTGCAATAGATATTCATATCGATGAGTCAGTTCATCCAATTGGGCTTGCAGTTTGGGTAATGCTGCGACCTTATTGGCTTTGATTTTCAACATTACTTTAAGTTTCTGCTCTTCGGCGATTAACGAGTTCAAACGCTGTTTATCCGGCTTAACAAAAGCCCAATAGCCCCCTGCTAGTAGAACTATTACCAATAAACAAACGACCAAAGACTGGGGTAATAGGGGCCAATCTGTTATTTCATCTAATTCTAGTTCTTGCCAGTTGCTCATTGTGACTCCTCCTGCCTAGCCATAACTAGACTTGCAGGTTTCTGGAACAAGAATGAAACCTTGAAAGTTTGAAACTCCTTACCAAAACGTGCTTTTCCGTGAACAATAGAGTGCATCTCAACATCCATGAGAGCAGAAGACCGTTCAAGATTATCTAACATGGTTGCAAGTCGAGAGGTGCTATCACTTATCCCACTAATCTCCACTTCTCTATCATCCATTTTGATTTTGTCGACATAGACACCTGACGGAATAGCAGAAGGCATAAGATTCATAAACTCAGTCGTTTTATTACGTCCTTTTTGCAAACCCTCCACAACCTTTAACCTTGTTAAGATTTTGCTATGCTCTTGCTCTGCAATTTTCATATCGGCAATACGCTGATCGAGTTCATGAATATAAAGTGTGAGGTAATCTAGGCGTTCTTGTTGCATGCGTTGTTGGTGCTGAAAATAAAATGAGATGGCCCATTGCAAGCCAACAGCGACAAAAACTCCAAGGATGAGTAGCCCAAAAAACCTTCGACGATGCTCTTCTCTCTTCGCCTCTCTCCACGGTAGTAAGTTAACGGGATGCAACATGGCTCCCCCTTTGCCAGTCAATAGCTCTTATTGCTATACCAGCCGCAGTTACAAAACGCTGCCAGTCAACATTTCTTCTTTTACGCTTCGGAACCTTCATTTCAAAAAGACTAAATGGATTCAACAATTCACAATCCAGTTGTAACTGACGCTCCAACGTTTCTGCGAGCATTAAAGTGGATGCGCCTTCACCGACAAGCCAAATACCACGAATATCTCGTTCACCATTCATTGAGCTGTAAAGTTGAAGCTGTCTCTTTACCCTATCTGCCGTTTCATGGTTAAACCTTTCCACTTTCTCTTGTTCGCTCGCATTCTCCTCAAGAGATGTTTGAAAGTTATTGATAACTTGCTCTAAGCCTGATGAAAACTCCTTATAAAAGAACTCACCTTGAGCGGTAAACATGGAAATAGAACAGTTTCTTTCTCCCACATAAAGCAAACAGTATTGCGCTTTTTCAGGATGCCGCTCTGTCGCCAATTGCCATATTGCTCCCTGAGAGTGAGAGTGAACGTCAAGCAAAATAGGTGTCAGGCCAGCCTTTTCAATTGCCTGTTTTCGACTTTCTACCACCTCTTTTCTAGTAGCAAAGACTCGAAAACCAGCAACCTCATTTCCTTTGCTGTCACAGTTCGGCACAAAATCTAAACTTAATTCCTCAATAGGAAACGGAGACTGAAGAGAAAATGCCTGCATGATTGCAAACTCAACCTCACTTTCTTCCAATTGAGAGTCAAGCTGTAAGCTTTTGCTAATTACAGCGCTATCTGGAATAGATGCAGCCGCTTTTCGGTGTAATAGTGGTAGTTCTTTTTTTATCTCTTTTAGGGTCTTTACAATTTCTTGATGATTTATTGTATGGTTTTCAGCGACAATAGCGTCGTTTAGCACTATTTCTTTATAACCTAGCAAGGAGTACCCCTCCTTTGCTGGCTTTAGTATTACGGCTTTTAGGCTATTGTGACTAATATCAATGCCCGCAACTGTTAACTTATCCATATAGACTCTCGCTCCGAAATTTCTTCGTGCAAAGGTTGTTATTAGCATCTAAATAAGAGTTAATATCTTGATTGCTAATTTTTTACCTAGAGTACTAGGGTTTACCGTTATACAGCCTCAACCAATCAGGGATTCTCCGGTGAAGTTCATAAAGCGTTTATTATTTTTAACATTGATTTGCATAATTCTTGGAGTGACCACAATTTTTGGCTTCTATCAATATGTGAAGCCTGAATTGCCAGATGTTGCGACATTAAAAAATGTTGAATTACAAACACCTATGCAAGTTTATAGTCAGGACGGGAAGCTGATCGCACAGTTTGGCGAAAAGCGTCGCATTCCTGTAACTTACGATGAGATTCCTCAGGATCTCATTCATGCGCTGATTGCAACTGAAGATAGCCGTTTCTATGAGCACCCTGGTATTGATCCGATCGGTATTACTCGTGCCGCTGTTGTTGTTGCTCTATCAGGCTCAGCTAAGCAAGGTGCAAGTACCATTACCCAGCAGCTAGCACGTAACTTCTTCTTATCTAATGAGAAGAAAATCATGCGTAAAATCAAAGAGATCTTTATAGCAATTCACATTGAGCAACTTCTTTCTAAACAAGAAATCATGGAGCTATATGTCAACAAGATCTTCCTAGGTTATCGCTCTTATGGCTTTGGCGCTGCGGCACAGGTTTACTTTGGTAAGAGCTTAAATGAGTTAAGCCTAAGTGAAATCGCCACGCTAGCAGGCATGCCTAAAGCACCTTCGACAATGAACCCTCTATATTCTCTAGACCGTGCTACTAAGCGTCGAAATGTCGTTTTGATGCGTATGCTGGATGAAAAATACATTACTCAAGAGCAATATGACGAAGCGCGCTCAGAGCCAATTGTGGCCCGTTACCACAGTGCCGAGATTGAGCTTTCTGCCCCATATGTTGCAGAGCTAGCACGCTCATGGGCGGTAAAAGAGTACGGTGAAGAAAAGGCTTATACTTCAGGACTAAACATCTACATGACGGTAGATTCAAAACTGCAAGACGCTGCCAACAAAGCCTCAATCAACAACATCCTTGCTTACGATGAACGTCACGGCTACCGCGGTGCTGAGAAGGTGCTATGGAAAGAAGGCGAAAGCTCTTGGGATACTGAGCAGATTGAAAAACATCTAAAGAAACAGCCAACATACGGCCAACTGTACCCAGCGGTTGTCACCGAAGTTGACGACAAAACAGCACAGGTTTGGGTGAAGAACAACGATGAGCAAACCATCGCTTGGACAGGTATGAACTGGGCACGTAAATATCTGACCGATGAACGCCAAGGCGCTGTACCAAAATCAGCGAAACAGATTTTAGAATCAGGCCAACAAGTCTGGGTTCGTGAAATCAGTACTACAGATAAAGAAGGTAACACTACCCATAGCTGGAAACTAAGCCAAGTGCCAAGTGCAAACACAGCATTTGTGGCAATGAACCCAGAAAACGGTGCCGTCTTGTCTTTGGTGGGTGGTTTCAACTTTGTCCATAGTAAATTTAACCGTGCGACTATGTCTGTACGTCAGGTTGGTTCAAGTATCAAACCTTTTATCTACTCAGCAGCAATCAACAAAGGTCTAACCCTTGCCTCTTTGGTCAACGACGCACCGATCAATAAATGGGATGCAGGTTCTGGTTCAGCATGGCGTCCAAAGAACTCACCACCGACTTACATCGGCCCTACTCGCCTTCGTATCGGCCTAGCTCAATCAAAGAACGTCATGGCAGTACGTACTCTGCGTGAAGTTGGCTTAGACGAAACTCGTGAATACCTAACGCGCTTTGGTTTTGATATTGATGAAGTACCACGCTCTGAGACCATCGCTCTGGGTGCTGGTAGCTTAACACCAATGAAAGTTGCACAAGGCTACTCCGTGTTTGCCAACGGTGGTTACTACGTAGAACCGTTTTATGTTGATCACGTAGAAGATTCATTCGGTGAAGTGGTATTTAAGGCAAATCCGAAAGTGATCTGCCAGCACAACTGTCCTCAAATGGATGAGCAGGCTCCTGCAGAAGATAAGTTTGTCGCTGAATTTGGCGAGCAAGATGTCACAGCAGATAGCATTGCACCAGACAACGCACTAGAAAACGACACTCCACAATACGCGAAGCAAGTGATCTCAGCGCAAAACGCATTTCTAATGCGTGAGATGATGTACAGCAATATCTGGGGTGGAGGTAGCTGGCGTGACGGCACAGGCTGGAATGGTACTGGTTGGCGTGCACAGAAACTGGATCGTCGCGATATTGGGGGTAAGACAGGAACCACCAACGATTCGAAAGACACTTGGTACAACGGCTACGGCCCTGGAATTGTGGCGATTGCGTGGGTTGGTTTCGATGACCACTCTCGTACACTAGGTCGAACGACAGTAAACAGCAACCTTGGAAAAGGACAAATATCTGGCGCTGAATCCGGAGCGAAAACCGCAGAACCAGCTTGGATTGACTTCATGCACGTAGCGCTCGATGGTGTACCACAGCAAGGTAAGTCTATTCCAGATGATATCGTTCGTGTACGTATCGACCGTGATAGCGGCCTATTGACGCACAAAGTCGATGGCTCATCGATGTTCGAATACTTCGAGAAAGGTACAGAGCCAACTGAGTACGTCGGTAACAGCCTAGAAGATAGCATCTACTCTGGTGGTGGAAGTTCAGAAGAGCTGTTCTAATACCGAATTAGTGATATGAAAAAAGGGAGCCATTGAGCTCCCTTTTGTTTATCTGGATTATCTGATTAAAGCAAAAACTTAGGCTGCAATAGAGCTTTGCTTTGCTTCAAGAATATTCTTAATTGTCGCAGCTAATGCTTCGAAACGCGCTCGCAACGGCGAACCAGGACGATAAACCAATACGATACTGCGCGAAGGTGTTGGATTGACAGCAGGAACGTAACATACGCCATCTTTCTTCTTCTCATGCGGCACAGATAGCTGTGGTAGTAACGTAATGCCTGCACCTGCAGCCACCATGTTACGCAACGTTTCTAAGCTAGTTGCTTTAAAGCGTTCATCATCTTTTGCACCTGCAGCAAAACAGAAGCCAAGTGCTTGGTCGCGTAGGCAATGACCATCGCCCAACGCCAATACCGTTTTACCGTTCAGATCGAGCATTTCGATATGATCAAGACCAGCCCATTCATGATCACAAGGCACTGCAACACTTAGCGGCTCGTTATAGACCTCAATCTCTTTGAACGGTGCTGTTTCATCGACTGAAGCTAAAACAAGACAATCAAGCTTACCTTCTTCCAATTGGCGAACCAACTGATGAGTTTGAGCTTCATGTAAGAACAGCTCTAAGTCTGGAAACTCTTCTTTAAGATGAGGAACGATTTTAGGTAAGAGATAAGGGCCGACAGTTGGGATAAAGCCAATGTGCATTGGGCCAGTCATGGCACCACTTTGACCACTCGCCATATCTTTAAAGGTTTTCACTTCACTTAAGATGCGTTTTGCTTGCTCCACCAGTTGCAAACCAGAATCAGTAAACAGCACGCGACGGCTGCTTCTTTCTAGCAACGCTGTACCTAATTCGTCTTCCAACTTACGAATCTGGCCGCTTAAGGTTGGCTGACTAACAAAGCAGGCTTCCGCAGCTTTTCGAAAATGCTTGTGCTCCGCAAGCGCCACCAAGTACTCAAAATCTCGGATATTCATACGTACGATTCGCTTCTTGTTTGGCGATAGAAATAATCTATCAAAACCATAGCATTAAACGATTAGAGCTATCAAAGTTTTTTTTCAATAATGAGCTCAACAAAACGAAACTGAGCGACAAATAACGCTAAGCTCGAAAACGAATTATTTCATAGATTTAAAAAGGAAATCATCATGTTTGCATCAAAAGAAGGTCAAGCTGTACCACAAGTTACTTTTCCGACTCGTAAAGGTGACGCATGGGTGAACGTAACCACGGATGAACTGTTTAAAGACAGAACGGTTATTGTATTCAGCTTGCCAGGTGCGTTTACTCCGACGTGTTCATCGAGCCACCTACCTCGTTACAACGAGTTGTTCTCAGTATTCAAAGAACACGGCGTGGATGAAATTCTATGTGTATCAGTCAACGATACGTTTGTAATGAACGCATGGAAAGCTGACCAAGAAGCAGAAAACATCACCTTTATTCCAGATGGTAACGGTGAGTTCACAGATGGCATGGGTATGCTAGTGGACAAAAACGACATCGGCTTCGGCAAGCGTTCATGGCGTTACAGCATGCTAGTGAAAAACGGCGTGGTTGAGAAAATGTTCATCGAACCAAACGAGCCAGGCGACCCGTTCAAAGTATCTGATGCAGACACGATGATGAACTACGTTGCACCTGAGTACAAAACTCAAGAATCGATCACTGTGTTCACTAAACCAGGCTGTCCTTTCTGCATGAAAGCGAAGCAAAATCTGATTGACCACGATCTTCAATATGAAGAAGTGATTTTGGGTAAAGACGCAACAACCGTAAGCCTACGTGCAATCTCTGGCCGTACAACGGTTCCTCAAGTCTTCATCGGTGGTAAACACATCGGCGGTAGCGAAGAACTAGAAGCTTACCTAGGTTAATAATTTGCCTAACGGGCTTGGGTTGGCAATCTAGCTGTCCATAACTCAGCCCTCGGCCTCTCGGTGCATCCCTCGCCCGGGAGGTCATCCCCCTGTAAACAAAAAGCCTCGTTATACACGAGGCTTTCTTAATCCAAACTTATCAATTCAAGAATCAATAGAGTGGTGGTTATGCAGTCATCATTGCGTAACGGCTAACAAGCACAATAGCGGTAAAACCAATTGTGAAGAAACCACCAGCAAGGCCTAGTGCTACTTTAAGTTCTGTCGACATTATTATTTTCCTATTGTCTGGCTGACGGCGCACCATACACCAATTACGTGCTACACACGTTTCACCAAGCTAATTTCCCATTTTTGGTTTGATAGACGCGATACTAAAGCCAGACAAAGAAAACCTAAAACGTGAGTTAGGGTTATAATCAGGGACAAATAGGCAGTATGGATAGAACAATGGCTTGTCGCGGTTGCCAAGAGCATTGGTTTTGGAAAAAGATCGGTCGTTGCCAACGATGTATGGATCAACTGACGGTATTATCGGTCCTATGCTGGATCGTATGGTGGTTTGCGTTTAAAGATGATCCACAGAGTATTGAGTCGATCGCGCTGATCTTTGCGGGCTTTGCGTTTAATGGCTTGCTGTTTTTACACCTTTGGATGCGCTTCGTTATATTTCCGTGGCAGCGTCGTCGTAGAAAACAAAGTAAGGATGAGCATCGCTCAGATGACAGATAGAAAAAAGCCCCAAAACCAATACCGGTTTTGGGGCTCTCTTAGATTCTTCTAAGAAAAAGCAGTGGTACTTTAATAGACCGGGCTTCCTCCTAAAGGTTCCAAATTTTTTCCTGTTTTTTTAGTATTTTCTTAAATACTCATAGAATCATTAACCTAGGCCACATTGCTTTTTTGGATCAATTGCTCAAACAAGTTGATCTCTAGTGCCACCTCGTCACACGCATGCTGACGTGGACACTGATCGCAATCTTTCAGTACTTTCTCCGGAAGCAACGACTTCGAGGTTGGTAAGAAGCTTTGCTTCATAAAGAACTCAGGCGTACGTGTCAGCACAAACACTTTCTTAATCGCCATCTGACGCGCCTTATCAACTAGGTAGTTCACTATCGCACTGCCCTGCCCCTGACCTTGCCACCCTGCTTCAATACCTAATGAGCGAACCTCAGCGAGACCAGAATCGTACACGTACAGAGAAGCACAACCCGTTACCTCGCCATGGTGTTCAGCCACTGCAAAGGAGCCAATATCACGTACCAACTCATTGCGTGAGCGTGGTAGGTTCTCGCCCATATTTGCCCAATACGCCACCATGCCTTCCAGCGTTTCGATATCTGTCAGACGTGCAGGGCGTACTTTGACTGCTGAAGTATCACGTTGAGACAGGCGCTTGTCTGCTTGGTCGACCGCATAAGCCACTTGCTGCGGCGACACGCCACCAAGCGCACAACGTTTCTCAAGGCATGAATCGATGGTCAAGATGTCATATACATCCGCCTCAATCACTTCAGAGAAGGATTTCAATTCTTCAATCGACAACTCTTCTAACGCACAACCTTTGGCAATTGCACCAACTACAGCAACACCGACGATATGGTGCGCTTCACGGAATGGGATGCCTTTCGCTACTAGGTAATCCGCCAGTTCAGTCGAGTTTGCGTAACCTTGCTTCGCAGCTTCTAACGTGCGCTCACCATTCACCTTGATACCATCGAAACACAGAGCCGCCATTTCCATGCAGTCATTCCATGTATCAAGCGCATCGAACAGACCTTCTTTGTCTTCCTGCATGTCTTTGTTGTAAGCCAGTGGCAGCGCTTTCACTGTCATCATCATGCCAGCAAGCGCGCCGTATACACGGCCAGTCTTGCCACGAATAAGCTCGAGTGCATCTGGGTTTTTCTTTTGTGGCATCAGAGAAGAACCGGACGTCACCGTATCAGCCAACTCAATAAAGTTAGACTCACCTGAATTGTAGAAGATCATGTCTTCTGCCAAACGAGATAGGTGTAACATCGAGATAGACGCGACAGACATCAGCTCCATCACATGGTCACGGTCAGAAACCGAGTCTAGAGAGTTACGTGTCGCACGGTGGAAACCAAGGTTGTGAGCCAGCTCTTCACGGTCGATTGGATAAGCGGTACCCGCAAGTGCACCAGAGCCGAGCGGACACGTATCCAAACGCTTTAACGCATCGTTCAGGCGTGAGTAATCGCGTTCAAACATTTCAACATAAGCCAAACACCAGTGAGCAAATGTCACAGGCTGAGCGCGTTGTAAGTGAGTGTACCCCGGAAGAACAGTGCCTTGATGCTGCTTGGCAACATCGACCATCTGAGTTTGTAGGCGATCAAGTGCAATCAACAGTTGTTGGCCTTGCTGACGACACCAAAGCTTGAGATCTGTTGCCACTTGGTCGTTACGAGAACGTCCAGTATGGAGTTTTTTACCTAGGTCGCCGACTTTGTTGATCAACTGCTGTTCGACCCAAGAGTGGATATCTTCCGCATCTGAGCGCAGGATTTGATGTGGGTCTTCCATCACTTCAAGCTTGAGTTCATTCAGTGCCAGCTCAAGCTTTTGTTGTTCATCTGCAGATAACACGTCAACCGACAGCAATGCTTTAGACCACGCAATTGAGCCTACGATGTCTTGCTCAGCCAATCGGTAATCGAAACGCAACGAATCGTTGAAGTCTTTAAATCTGGTGTCTGCCGCTTGGGTAAATCTTCCGCCCCATAATGCCATTGCGTCTCTCCTGATGACTATTGCTTACGCTAACGTGTTACTCATTAAGTGTTGACCAAATCGGTGGTCATTTGCTCACTTTTTCTTATGCCCCAACGTTACGATAATCGCAGATAAAAATAAAGTAGAAATTCAATATTTTTACATATTTATTCATGATTATTTTATCTTTATGCCACTGAGGTTAGCAACAACAAAAAAGACCTGCCGAAAATGGGCAGGTCTTTTACTTCATAAGACGTTAAATTGGCTTATTTTTTCTGACTGTTCAACGCACGAATACGGCTAGATAGCGAGTACAGACGGATAAAGCCTTCAGCATGGCTTTGGTCATAAACTTCATCTTCACCAAAAGTAGCAAACTCTTCAGAGTACAAACTGTTATCCGAGCGTTTTTGCGTTACTGTTGCGTGACCTTTGTAAAGCTTCACAACCACTTCGCCATTCACGTCTTGCGCGAGCTCTTCAGAAGCCGCAAGAATAGACTTACATAGCGGCGTGAACCAACGACCATCATAAACAAGGTGCGATGCTTTCAGACCAAGCTCCTCGCGGAATTCAAACGACGCTTTGTCTAGCACAAGTTGCTCTACTGCACGTAGCGCTTCCATCATGATGGTACCACCCGGAGTTTCGTAGCAACCACGAGACTTCATACCCACTAAACGGTTTTCTACGATATCGATACGGCCAACACCGTGCTTCGCACCTTTCTCGTTTAGGTAAACCAACGCGTTGTATGGTGTCATCGCCTCGCCGTCCACCTCAACAACTTCACCTTTGACGACTTTCAACGTCACGGTTTCAGCTTCATTCGGTGCTTGCTCTGGGTCTACAGTCCAAGCCCAGCAATCTTCATTTGGCGCATTCCATGTATCTTCTAGAACGCCACCTTCAGTAGAAATGTGCCATGCGTTCGCATCACGCGAGTAGATCTTAGTAAGAGAAGCCGTACAAGGGATATTGCGCTCTGCTAGGTAATCCAGACATTCTTCACGGCTCACTAGATCCCACTCACGCCAAGGTGCAATAACATGCAGATCTGGTGCTAGCGCTGCAAATGCACCTTCAAAACGTACTTGATCGTTACCTTTACCGGTACAGCCATGACACAGAGCGTCTGCACCCACTTTACGTGCGACTTCAACCTGCGCTTTGGCAATGATTGGACGCGCCATTGACGTACCTAGTAGGTATTTACCTTCGTAGTAAGCACCCGTTTTTAGCGTCGGGTAAATGTAATCCGCCACCATTTCTTCTTTCAGGTCAGCGATGTAGCACTCAGAGGCACCAGAAGCTTTTGCTTTTGCTTCAATGCCTTCTAGCTCTTCTGCACCTTGACCAACATCGGCAACGAAAGCCACTACTTCACAATCGTAGTTCTCTTTTAGCCACGGGATGATTACTGAAGTATCTAGACCGCCTGAGTATGCGACTACCACTTTATTTACGTTCACTTTGCTCATGTTTTTTCTCCAAACTTAACTGGCGCTGCTCTCGGCGGTCAGTGCCAACCACTTCCTAATGTTGAATTCTTTAACTGTTTTGCTTCTGCTTTATTGCGGCAGAAACTGCGTGCCAATACTTTCACCCGCGAATAGCTGGGTCAGTTTCTCTGGGTAACGCCATGTCGCAACTTCGATAGGACGACCAAGATCATTGGCTGCCCCCAAAGCGGCTTTAACTTTGACGATCATGCCGTCGGTGATCACTTGCCCTTTGATCAATGCATCGGCTTCTTGCTCGGATAGCGTTTTGATCAGGTGACCTTTGCCATCGAGTACACCGCTAACATCAGACAGAAGCACTAACTCCGCATCTAACGCTCCGGCCACTGCAACCGCAGCTTGGTCCGCATTCACATTCATCATCTGACCTTTTTCAGTCAGACCAATTGAGCTGATGATCGGCAGTGCACCTGCGTTTAGCACCGCTTGTAATAGGGTTGAATCACCCGGTGATGCTTTGCCGACAGCGCCTAGCTCTGGGTCAAGCTCTTCAACATGGCATAAACCACCATCAGCAAGGCTAAGGCCCACCGCATTTAGGCCATCAGAAATTGCTTGGCCTTGCAGTATCTTGTTCGCGGTACCAGCAAGCGCGCCCGCAATCACAGGAATTTGATCGTAAGGTGTTACGCGTAGACCGTTTTTCTTTACGGTTTCAAGCTGAAGCTTTGCCATCAACTCATCAACTAGATAGCCACCGCCATGAACGATGGCGATTTGTCGCTGCGCCGACTTTTGGTAAGCCGCAATGGCAGCAAACAGTTGGCTTAAGGTTTGAGTGCAAGACAGAGCTGCACCGCCGAGCTTAATGACTAAAGGAGCTTGATTGGTTTGCGTCATCGCATTTCCCTCTTTCAACGACTACAGCAACGCTGTCAGTTCTGGGTAACCGTAATGAATATTGAGACATTGCATCGCTTGACTCGATGCACCTTTAAGTAGGTTGTCGATTGCCGAAATCACAATGATGTGTTCGCCTTGTACCTTCCAGCCGATATCGCAGAAAGGCGTATTTTCAACATCCTGAATACGTGGAATACCATCACCTTTAAGGCGAACCGCTGGCTTTCCTTGGTAAGCTTGTTCGAATGCTTGTGCTACTTGTGCTTCCGTCACACCTTGCGTCAACTTCATAGTGATCGTTGCAAGAATGCCGCGCTTAAAGTTACCTAGGTGTGGCGTGAAAATCACATCGCAACCTAAGTGCTGAGCAATCTCTGGTTGGTGACGATGGTTAAAGACACCATAAGGTTGCAGGCTCACTTCGCAGAAACTGTTAACCATAGAGGCTTTGCGCCCAGCACCTGATACACCGCTGGTTGCGTTGATCACAGGCCATTGGTTGGTATCCAGTAACGCATGTTCTAATAAAGGTTTGATTGCGAGCTGTGAAGCGGTTGGGTAGCAACCTGCTACCGCAATCAAAGGAGTGGTTTTTATCGGTTCTTGGTTCCACTCTGCTAAGCCATATGCCGCTTTATCTAGCCAGTTATTATGTTGATGCTCGAAGCCATAAAAGGTGTCGTAGAAGCCTTCGCTTTTCACACGGAATGCACCCGATAAATCGAATACCTGACATCCCGCCTCTAAAAAGATAGGAGCCAAGTCGTGGCTTACTTCATGTGCTGTGGCCAGAAAGACCACATCAGACACTTGAGCGACTTGCTCAGGGTCAGTCAGAGGTGAAACTGGCATATCAATCACACCCGCTAACTTGCCGTGCAATTGAGCAATACTCTTTCCTGCATCTACGCTATTGGCGGAAACGTATAAACCTGATAGCGTGAGTTCAGGGTGTTTGTTGACCATTAAAGCCAACTCTGCGCCGGTGTAGCCGCTGGCTCCGATAATCGTGGTTTTTAGCATTACATGACATCCATATACTTAAAGCTCAAAATGACTATTCATATTTAATTTTTGCTTTATTTTGATTTTTTATTCATTAAATATGATTTAATATGTGTTTTACATTTTTGTGCTCTGTCTGTCAATAGGAGAATTGAAGAATCCATGCAATTACCAAGTTTTCTAGAGGTCTATGAAGGACTGATCAGTACCTCTTCGATCAGCTCATCCGATCCAAGCTGGGATCAAGGCAATGCCAAAGTGATCGAGAAGCTAGCTTCTTGGTTTAAAGATCTTGGCTTCAGCGTTGAAGTGATCGAAGTGGAACCAGGCAAACACAATATGATCGCACGTATGGGCGAAGGTGAAGGTGGTCTACTTCTAGCTGGTCACAGCGATACCGTGCCATTTGATGAAGGACGCTGGAGTTTTGATCCACATAAGCTGACCGAGAAAGACAACCGCTTTTACGGTTTGGGTACGGCCGATATGAAAGGCTTCTTTGCCTTCATTTATGAAGCGGTAAAGAAAGTCGATTGGAGTAAGCAGAACAAGCCACTTTATGTATTAGCGACCTGTGATGAAGAAACCACCATGCTGGGTGCGCGTCATTTTACTGAGAATGCGCCTTTTAAACCGGACTACTGCATCATTGGTGAACCCACCAGCCTTGTACCCATTCGTGGTCACAAAGGGCATGTGGCAAATGCCATTCGCGTAACCGGCAAATCCGGTCACTCATCCGATCCAGCGCTCGGCGTCAACGCCATTGAAATCATGCATGAAGTCATGTTTGCTATGATGCAACTGCGTGACAAGCTAGTAAAAGAATATCACCATCCGGGTTTTGCCATTCCAAGCCCTACCCTAAACCTTGGTCATATTCATGGTGGTGACAGCGCAAACCGCATTTGTGGTTGTTGTGAACTGCATTACGACGTGCGCCCTCTTCCTGGGATCAGTCTTGATGGTTTGGAGAACATGCTGCGTGGCGCATTAAAAGAAGTCGAAGCGAAATGGCCAGGGCGATTAGAGATTATTCCCCTGCACGAGCCAATTCCGGGTTACGAATGCCAACATGACCACCCATTTATCGGAGGTGTGGAAGAAATATGCCAAACCAGCTCAGAAACCGTTAACTACTGTACTGAAGCGCCTTTCCTTCAACAGTTGTGTCCAACGCTGGTTCTCGGCCCTGGTTCTATTGAACAAGCCCATCAACCGGATGAATTCCTATCTTTCGACTTTATTGACCCAACCATCGATGTGCTGTCACGTGCAATGATAAAATATTGTTGCTAGTCGCATTCTGTACTCGCTTCACAATGCAGCTCGATTGAGCTGCATTTTGTTCTCTTTACCACTATTCTTCTAGCACGCTATATCCTTCTTTTAACGGCCATTTTGTAATTAATTTTCACTTCTTGTGAGATAAGCTGGCCTAATTTTGCTCTAAATCAGGTCAGCAGCGGAATAATTGCAAACTTACTCTGCTTTATTTGACTAGAACTGGTGATTTTCGCTAGATTGGAGTCTTAACAAGGACAATGGATGTAGTTTTTTTACGAGGCAGGATGACAATGAACGAGAAATACGCCGCACTTAAAAGCAATGTGCGCATGTTGGGCCACCTTCTGGGCAACACTATTCGCGATGCCCATGGCGAAGAAATCTTCGAGAAAGTGGAAACCATTCGTAAATTATCCAAATCAGCCCAAGCTGGAAATAATGCTGACAGAGAAAGCTTAATTGAAGAAATTAAAAGCTTACCCGATGAGCAATTGACGCCTGTTACCCGAGCGTTCAACCAATTTCTAAACCTGACTAATATTGCTGAGCAATACCATACCATCTCACGCCACTGTGAAGAGCATATCTGCGAACCTGACGCAATTAACTCACTGTTCTCAAAATTGGTGCAAAATGATGTGAGCAAGTTAGACACGGCACAAGCGGTTCGCGACCTGAACATTGAACTGGTTCTAACGGCGCACCCTACCGAGATCACTCGTCGTACCATGATCAATAAACTGGTTAAGATCAACGAGTGCTTATCTAAGCTAGAGCTAAGCGATCTCTCTTTCAAAGAGCGTAAGAAAACCGAGCGTCGCCTTGAACAACTTATCGTGCAAAGCTGGCACTCTGACGTCATTCGTCAACAACGCCCAACACCGCTTGATGAAGCAAAATGGGGTTTTGCGGTAGTAGAAAACTCACTATGGGAAGCGGTACCTGACTTCCTACGTGAAATGAATGACCGCTTGAAGTCTTACCTAGGCGAAGGTCTACCAATTGATGCTCGCCCAGTGCACTTCTCATCTTGGATGGGTGGTGACCGCGACGGTAACCCATTTGTAACCCACAGCATAACTCGCGAAGTATTACTGCTGTCTCGTTGGAAGGCAGCTGACCTTTACCTCAACGACATCAACGAGCTGATCAGCGAACTGTCGATGACCGTTTGCAACGACAAGGTTCGTGAGCTTGCGGGTGACGATCAGCACGAACCATACCGTGCAATTTTAAAACAGCTACGTTCACTACTAAACGAAACCAAAGACATTCTCGACGCGAAAGTCAACGGCCAAAAACTGGCTGTCAAAGCTCCTCTGCAAAAAGTAGAACAGCTTTGGGAACCACTTTACGCGTGTTACCAATCACTAAACGAATGTGGCATGGGCGTGATTGCTAATGGCTCACTGCTGGATACACTGCGCCGCGTTAAAGCATTTGGTATTCACCTGGTTCGCCTCGATATCCGCCAAGAAAGTACTCGCCACGCAGATGTACTGTCTGAACTGACTCGTTACCTAGGCATTGGTGACTACGAGCAGTGGAGCGAGCAAGACAAGGTTGCTTTCCTAACAAACGAACTGGCCTCTAAACGCCCTCTTCTGCCTCGAGACTGGGAACCATCAGAACCAGTTAAAGAGGTTTTAGATACCTGTAAGATTGTTGCTGCGCAGCCTCGTGAAGCATTTGGTGCTTATGTTATCTCAATGGCGCGTACCGCTTCTGACGTACTTGCCGTACACCTACTGCTGCAAGAAGCGGGCTGTCCTTACCGCATGGACGTGTGTCCATTGTTCGAAACGCTAGACGACTTGAACAACGCGGAAGCCGTCATCAAACAGCTGATGGGCATCGACCTGTACCGTGGCTTTATCCAGAATCACCAAATGGTGATGATCGGCTACTCTGACTCTGCAAAAGATGCAGGTGTAATGTCGGCGGGCTGGGCTCAATACCACGCGATGGATTCACTGGTTAAGGTTGCAGAAGAAGAAGGCGTTGAACTAACGCTATTCCATGGCCGTGGCGGTACGATTGGTCGCGGTGGTGCTCCAGCACATGCTGCACTACTGTCTCAGCCACCTAAGAGTCTAAAAGGTGGTCTGCGTGTAACAGAACAAGGCGAGATGATTCGCTTTAAGCTTGGCCTACCAGATGTTGCGGTAAACAGCTTCAATCTGTATGCAAGTGCTATTCTAGAAGCGAACCTACTGCCGCCACCAGAGCCTAAGCAAGAGTGGCGTGACCTAATGGATGTCCTGTCTGAAGTCAGCTGTGAAGCGTACCGTAACGTCGTTCGCGGTGAGCCTGATTTCGTCCCTTACTTCCGCCAAACAACACCTGAACTAGAGTTGGGCAAACTACCTCTGGGTTCTCGTCCAGCGAAACGTAATCCAAACGGAGGTGTAGAAAGCTTACGTGCGATTCCGTGGATCTTCTCTTGGAGTCAAAACCGTTTGGTTCTACCTGCGTGGTTAGGTGCTGGTGAAGCCATTCAGTACTCTGTAGACAAAGGCCACCAGGCGTTACTGGAAGAGATGTGTCGTGAATGGCCATTTTTCTCTACTCGCTTAGGTATGCTCGAGATGGTTTACACCAAGTGCAACATGGATATCTCCCGCTACTATGATCAACGCTTAGTTGAAAGTCAGCTGTTGCCATTGGGTGACCGTCTGCGTGATCAACTTCAGCAAGACATCAAGTCAGTTCTGAATGTAGAAAACAACGAGAACTTAATGCAGAGTGACCCTTGGGGCCTTGAATCCATCCGTCTACGTAACATCTACGTTGAGCCATTGAACATGCTTCAAGCTGAGCTGCTGTACCGAACTCGCCAAACTGAGGAGCCTTCTGCAAACTTGGAAGAAGCCCTAATGGTGACGATTGCTGGTATCGCAGCAGGTATGCGTAACACTGGTTAAACTACGCAGAAAAAACCAAAAGGCTGAGCGAAAGCTCAGCCTTTATTATTACCCACCAATCACTTTCACTCTCAGAACAAGAAACAACCAGTAAATAACTCCAAAGAAAAAACAAAAAGTCCCAGCAATACAAAACAAAACACTACCAAAAAACACTATTGAGTATTTTATTAGTTTTTTTGGGTAATTTTGTCCTAGTATTCCACTTCATGCTTATTATTTATATACTACTTGCCTGCTGGAAGCTCAAAAGTCCAATCAAATAAGCTCCAGCTCGATGGGCACCCCATCACTCTAGGTGATAAACGGCTTTAAGGTGACAGGACCAACATTGTTGGTGCTATTTACACATTAAAAAACTCAAGCGTCATTAAGAACGCAACTGAAAGTGTAGATAGCTTGTTTACAAGTTTATTGACCATTTGGATTGAAGACATGTCATTACCACACGTAATCTTAACTGTACTTAGCACTCGCGACGCTACCGGTTACGACATCACTAAAGAATTCTCAGCTAGCATCGGTTACTTCTGGAAAGCAAGTCACCAACAAGTTTACCGTGAACTAAATAAAATGGCTGAGAAAGAACTGGTTACTTGCGTATTAGAACCTCAAGAAGGCAAACCAGACCGCAAGGTTTACTCAATCACTGACGCTGGCCGCAGCGCGCTGGGAGAGTGGTTTGATCAACCAACAGCACACCCAACGGTACGTGACGAATTCTCTGCGAAACTGATCGCTTGTGCAGTACAACCTGCGGCACCGTTCCGTGATCAACTTTCTGAGCTTGTAGAAGAATCTCGTAAGCTGGTTTCTCACTACAAAGAAATCGAAGCAGCGTACTACGCAACACCATCAACGCTAGACAAGCAAGCGCGTCTAGAACGTCTAACACTTCGTCGTAATCTAATGCTACGTGAAGCGTGGATTAACTGGGCGGAAGAAGTACTGACTGAACTTGAAGTGATCGGCTAATTCTGTCACTTAAATTAAAACGAAAAAGGCTTGCCGATGGGCAAGCCTTTTGTCTATCTGGGAAAGCGTATTAAGCGCCAACAGCCACTTGTGGACGTACGCCTAGAGTATGGCATAACGCATAAGTCATCTCTGCACGGTTAAGCGTATAGAAGTGGAAATCTTTCACCCCTTCACGGCTTAGTACACGCACCATATCAATCGCTTGGCTAGCACCAACGAGCTGGCGTGTCACAGGGTCATCATCCAAGCCTTCAAACTGCTTGCTCATCCAACCTGGTACTTTCACATTGTTCTGCGCCGCAAAGCGAGAGGCTTGCTTGAAGTTTGAAACCGGCAAGATGCCCGGAACAATTTCTACATCGATACCTGCCGCAACACAGCGGTCACGGAAACGTAGGTAAGACTCCACATCAAAGAAGAACTGAGTAATCGCGCGGTTAGCACCTGCGTCCACTTTACGCTTTAGGTTAAGAAGATCCGATTGGGCGCTTTTCGCTTCTGGATGTACTTCTGGGAATGCCGCCACTGAGATATCAAAATCATGACGCGCTTTAAGCAACTCTACCAAGTCCGATGCGTACATATCTGGCGCACCACCACCTGGTGGAATGTCACCACGTAAAGCTACGATGTTTTTGATACCGTTATTCCAGTAATCATCAGCAATATCGATCAACTCATCACGAGTTGCATCGATACACGTTAGGTGGGGTGCAGCCACAAGGCCCGTCGCCGCTTTGATTTCTTTAATGATTGAGTGAGTTCTGTCACGCTCGCCTGAGTTTGCGCCGTACGTTACAGAAACGAATTTTGGTTGAAGAGTTTTAAGACGATGTACTGAGTTCCACAGTGTTTCTTCCATCTTCTCACTGCTTGGTGGAAAAAACTCAAATGAGACGTTGATATTATCTGATAGTTCAGCGATGTTCTGGTTTAAGGCATCAATGTGCCCTGCATGCGTATATCCCATCTTACTCTCCCTGTGGCAACTCCACCACGAAATCAAAATTCCTTAAATCGACGTTTAGACGTCTATATGTCTACAGAATGTATTGAATACGATTTAATGTCAACCTTGTGATTATGAATTTTTTTCAAGTTCATAATGAGGATAGTTCAAGTTGCTGTGCGGCTAATCCTTAGCCGAAATTTCCTATTCAGTATGGCATTATCAAAATAATAAAAAACCCCGGAGATAGTCCGAGGTTTTGTTGTCGTTCGCAAAAATTGGTTTGGTTAGATTAGAACAAACCTGCCAAGCGATTCAGGTCTGATTGAATCGCCCCAGAGGTCACTTCACGCCCTGCACCTGGACCACGAATCACTAATGGGTTGTCTTTGTACCATTTACTCTCGATAGCGAAGATGTTGTCACACGGCAGCAAGTTCGCCAGTGCGTGCTCGCGTGATAATGCTTCAACACCCACCGTTGCTTTGCCATTACGCTCTAAACGCGCGACATAACGCAACACTTGATCGTTTTTCTGCGCTTTAGTCAGACGCTCTTGCAGAATCTCACTTAGTATATCGCCATGATCAAAGAACGCATCCAAGCTCAATTCTCGCAATTCCTCCGGTACAAGTGATTCCACTCTCACGTTCTCCGGCTCAATATCTAAACCTGATTCGCGAGCGAGGATAACCAGTTTACGCATCACGTCAGATCCATCTAAATCAGAGCGAGGGTCGGGTTCAGTCAAACCTTGTTGCCATGCTAAATCGACCAGTTCAGCGAACGGCACTGAGCCATCAAACTGCTGGAATAACCACGATAGCGTGCCAGAGAAGATGCCTGATAGTGCGACGATATCATCACCACTTTCACGCAAATCTCGAACGGTATGGTTTATCGGCAGCCCTGCGCCAACGGTGGCATTGTAAAGCCAGTGGCGACCAATCTTAGCAAAAGCGTCTTGTACTTGATGGTAGTACTGACTACCAGCTGAGCCGGCCACTTTGTTCGCCGAGATAAGATGAATACCTTGTTGCGCGATCTCCACATAACGTGCCGCTAAATCTTTACTGGCGGTGACATCAAGCACCACCGCTTCATCAAAATTCTGAATCGCACCAAGCTTAGTTAACCACTTATCATCATTCTCGATACTCTCATCATTAAAACGCTGGGCAACTGTTGCTGCATCGATACCATTTTCATCGAACCAATAAGTCTGGCTATCGACCACTGCCACTAGCTCAAAGCTCATACCGTGACGTTTTTCGAGCTCTTCTTTTTGCTCAGAAAACAGCGCTAACCAACTTGAGCCAATGTTGCCTTTACCGCACAAGGCAACAGCGACACGCTTCTGTGCTTGAAACAGTTGGCTATGAATACTTTGCACTAATCCTTCCACTTCTGCACGGCGTAACACCGCGACCAAGCTCAAGCCAGATTCCGCCTCAGAAATAAACTCCACCGGTGAATGCTTTAGCTGTTGGTAAAAACCAAAGCAGTGATTCGCGTTTTTTGTCACGCCAGCACCGACGGCAGCCAGCAGTGAGTAGCCTTCTTTGAGTTTGATCTCTGCTTCAACGGCTAACTCTTGCAGATAAGCTAATGCCCCGCCTGCAATCTCAGCGGTGTAGGCCAAGCGCAAGGTTTGCTGATCCTCTTGCGCTTCAAACGCTAATGGCTCCAATTGAGCACGTTTTAACGCCTGCAGAACTTCTTTCTGCGCTCGCTCAAAATCGTGACCATGGATAAAAGACAGTTGCACTAATAGCACTTCATCAAGAGACGTAATGATCTTTGCGCCACGCCCCGACGCCAATACGCGCTCAATACGCGTTGAGCCTGATTCCGGTTGATAGCTGCATTTGAGGTTCAAATCCATCGTGCTTTGAGCAACAGGCTGTAGTGTACGGCTGTGCAGCACTGGCGCAGCCAAACGCGCAAGTTCACTCGCCTCATCTAAACGCAACAGTGGCAACAAGCAAGCATCCGACACTAAACGTGGGTCAGCACTGTAAACGCCAGCAACATCGCTCCAGATGGTCACTGTATTTACCTCAGCCAATGCACCAATCACCGTTGCTGAATAGTCAGAGCCATTACGCCCCAGCAGTACCGTCTCACCCGCTTCGTTTTGTGCCATAAATCCGGTGATGATTACGCGTTTATGGTTGTGTTGAGTCAATGCTTCTTTGATCAATGCATAAGAGCGAGCTCGGTCGACTTCTGGCTGCGTTCCAGCTTCTGCGCGTAAAAAGGCGCGAGAATCTTGCGCTACCGCAGGAAGATCCTGTTGTGATAACAGTGCAGCCAGTAAGCGTGACGACCATACTTCACCATGCCCAAGCACTGCTGCTTTTTGCGCTTCTGTAAGTGGCGCAGTTAACTCTGCTAGGGTACTGAATTCATCTTGAAGAGAAGCAAGCAGTTGCGCTTGCACTTCACCTTCTAGTAAAGCTTCTACCAATTCAGTTTGGAACTGTCGCAAGCTCTGCAACGCTTCATGGGCAATGCGACCGTCTTTATCTAAGCCTTCTAAAAACTCGATCAAGCGATTGGTGGTTTTCCCTGCCGCAGAGACCACCACCAAGTCATTTTCTGCCGAATACTCTTTAAGAATACTCACCACGCGCTGGTAGCATTCTGGGCTCGCTAAGCTGCTGCCGCCAAATTTATGCAGCTGACGTTGTACACTCATGACCTTCCTCTCCCAACTACTGTGCTGCTTTCGCGAATGCTTGCTCAAGATCGGTAATCAGATCCTGCGCATCTTCTAAGCCAACAGATAACCGTAGCAACTGCTCAGAGACACCTGCTTCAGCCAGTGCTTCTTCACCCATCGCACGATGCGTCATTGAAGCTGGGTGGCAGATCAAGCTTTCTACCCCGCCTAGCGACTCTGCAAGAGAGAAGAGTTCAAGTTCTTTAACAAACACTTTTAGCTGCTCAAATGAGCCAGCAAACTCAAAGCTCAGCATTGAACCAAAACCTGATTGTTGCTTTTTCGCGATGTCGTGACCCGGATGCTCTGGCAAACTTGGATGATAAATCTTCGCCACCAAAGATTGCGTTTGTAAATACGTCAACACTTGCTGAGAGCTTTCTTCGTGAACTCGCATTCGTGCACCCAACGTACGAATTCCTCTAAGCGTCATGTAGCTATCAAATGGTGTACCCGTTGCACCAATGCAGTTGCCCCACCATGCCAACTCTTCAGCATGCTCTTCGCTTTTAGTGATCACCACACCACCAATCACGTCAGAGTGACCATTAATGTACTTCGTCGTTGAGTGGATAACAAAGTCCGCACCTAGATCTAAAGGCTTTTGGTACACAGGTGTCAAAAAGGTATTATCCACTGCGACTAATGCGCCTACCTGCTTCGCTTTCTCGCATACTGCCGCAATATCGACCACGCGCACGAGCGGGTTAGACGGTGTTTCTAGTAAGACAAGCTTTGGCTTTTTAGCAATCGCAGCATCCAGAGCTTGCTGATCCGATTGGTCGACAAACAGAACTTTAAAATCACCTTTGCTTGCTCGAGTATTGAACAGACGATAGGTCCCCCCGTAGCAATCGTGTGGCGCCACAATTAAGTCATCAGGACCAAGAAATGCCGATACCCAAAGGTTTAATGCCGACGTACCGCAGTTAGTGACAACCGCACCTTTACCTGACTCAAGTTCATATAGCGCTTTCTCCAGCAGACCTCGGTTTGGGTTACCGGAACGGGTGTAATCGTACTGTGGAACTTCACCAAATGCAGGGAATCCATAGTTAGTAGAAAGGTAGATTGGTGGTACAACAGCGTGGTATTGACTGTCTGACTCGATACCAGTGCGTACAGCAATGGTCGCAGGCTTACGGGTGCTCATGGGTGTATCCTTTCACGGGTGGTGACATCTAAATGGGAATGCGCTATATCTAGCTTATGCTGCTCACTTGATTAATACTCTTCCCTGACTATTAACCTCACTTTACTTGTCTAAAAATGAGACGTCAACACTTCTAGACGTCTATATGTCTTTGCTTATGGCGGTAAATGCAGCTAAAATCAGCACCTATATTTATTTTTCTAACTTATTACATTAATGAAGGTGCGCAATGGCTGACTGGAATGGCGAATACATTAGCCCGTATGCTGAGCACGGTAAAAAAAGCGAACAAGTAAAAAAGATTACCGTCTCTATCCCGCTAAAAGTTTTAAAGGTGCTGACTGATGAGCGAACTCGCCGTCAGATCAACAACTTACGCCATGCAACTAACAGTGAACTACTATGTGAAGCGTTCCTACATGCGTACACAGGTCAACCACTGCCAACTGACGAAGACCTTCGTAAAGACCGTCCAGATGATATTCCTACAGAAGCGAAAGCGCTGATGACGGCTATGGGCATCGAATTCGAAGCGTTTGACGAAGAATAATTGCTTACAAATTCGTTAGCATGATGACGCTACGCCGGGGGTAGCTTCAGAGCAAACTAAAAAGGGACGCTACTGCGTCCCTTTCCTTTATCTGAAGAATTCTATTCTATCACTTACTCAGCCATGTAATTTTCTGGCATTTCAATGCGAGCAACACCCGAATCAACTGCTGCTTGAGCAACGGCTTTCGCAACACGTGGTAACAGACGCGAATCCATTGGTTTTGGAATGATGTAATCAGAACCAAACTCTAGCTTATCTACGCCCGCCGCCTTCAGTACCGCTTCAGGCACAGGCTCTTTAGCCAACTCACGAATCGCATCAACAGCCGCTAACTTCATCTCATCGTTGATTTCGCTTGCACGAACGTCCAACGCCCCACGGAAGATGAATGGGAAACACAGTACGTTGTTTACTTGGTTCGGGTAGTCACTACGACCAGTACCCATGATCAAGTCATCACGCACTTCGTGAGCCAGTTCAGGTTTGATTTCTGGATCTGGGTTTGAACATGCGAACACAACTGGCTTGTCTGCCATTAGCTTCAACGCTTCTGCTGGTAGTAGGTTTGGACCCGATACACCCAAGAACAGATCCGCACCTTCAATAACATCTTCAAGCGTGCGCTTGTCAGTGTTGTTTGCGAACAACTGTTTGTATTCGTTTAGGTCGTCACGACGTGTATGGATCACCCCTTTACGATCCAGCATGTAGATCTTCTCGCGCATTGCGCCACATTTGATCAACAGCTCCATACATGCCACAGCTGCAGCACCAGCACCAAGACAAACGATGGTTGATTCTTCTAACTTCTTACCTTGCAGCTCGATTGCATTCAGCATACCCGCTGCCGTTACGATTGCTGTACCGTGTTGGTCATCATGAAATACTGGCACGTCACAACGTTCGATAAGACGCTTTTCAATCTCAAAACAATCTGGGGCTTTGATATCTTCTAAGTTGATACCACCGAAAGTGTCAGCAATGTTTGCTACTGTGTCGACAAATTCGTCGATCGTACGATGTTTTACTTCGATATCAATAGAATCTAGCCCAGCAAAGCGTTTGAATAGCAGTGCTTTACCTTCCATTACTGGCTTAGAAGCTAGCGGGCCAAGGTTACCCAAACCAAGAATCGCCGTACCGTTAGAAATAACCGCAACCATGTTGCCCTTCGCCGTATACTTGTACACGTTATCAGCATTCTGTGCGATTTCACGAACAGGTTCCGCAACACCTGGGCTGTATGCCAATGCAAGATCGTTGGCAGTTTCAGCAGGCTTAGTCAGCTCTACGGCGATTTTTCCCGGAGTTGGGTACGCATGGTAGTCTAATGCTTGCTGGCGGCGTTCTTCTTCTGGGGTGACTTCTTGGCGATTGTCTTCAGACATGGATCGTTTCTCTTTTGTTATTTTTCGGTACGGGGGAATAAATTCTAAAGGATAGAAGTCAAACTTCATAGGCTAGATTGCGAGCTATATCCTTAAAAAGGCCGATAATAAAAGAGATTAGACCAGATATTAGTGATGAGCACCCTTTTTACAGGTCAGGTGCTCTCTTAATCACTTAGTTCGGAAAAGAAAACAGCGAAATATAATCTCACTCTTCATCCACGTACTGCGCTTGTAGGTAATTCTCAATGCCGGACATCTCAATCAAGCCCAGTTGCGTCTCAAGCCAATCGACATGCTCTTCTTCGTCTTCAAGGATATCTTGGAATAGATCGCGTGAAACATAATCACGAATATCTTCGGCGTAAGCGATGGCATCTTTAAGATCAGGAATGGCCGCCATCTCGAGTTTAAGGTCACACTCAAGCATCTCTTTGGTATCTTCACCAATCATCAACTTACCGAGATCTTGTAAGTTAGGTAAACCTTCTAAAAACAGAATTCGTTCGATCAAGTGATCGGCGTGCTTCATTTCATCGATTGACTCGTGGTACTCCTTATCGGCTAAGTGCTTTAACCCCCAGTCTTTGTACATACGAGCGTGTAGGAAATATTGATTAATAGCGACGAGCTCATTACCGAGCACTTTATTGAGATGTTGAATTATGATTGGATCGCCTTTCATGACAAAGCCCTCCTCTTTGGCTTCATTTAAATGTAGAAGCAAATGAGAAGGTGTCAAAAAGGCTTAGCGAATAATTAGCTAGCTTGCTTTAATGTTAAGTATTCCGTTTCCGCTAAAATTTCTTTAGCTTGTTTGATGCACTTGCCACATTGACTACCCAAAGCTGTGCATCGCTTGATTCCTCTGATGTCAGTTACGCCTTCATCTATCGCCAACTTCCTAATTTTCTTGTCAGAGACACCATGACAAAGACAAACGTACATACTCACAACCTTTAAATTTCACTCTGGAACGAAATATAAACAAGAATCGTTCTTGTTACTAGTTGTAATAACGCAAATTACAGAACGTTTTGTTATAACGATTTCAGCCGTTTTAGAGGCTTTCAATGACTTAACAGACAGATAGAAACTAGGGGAAAATTGAGTAGAGATAAAGGTATGTTTTTCAAAAACAAAAAATATGACAAAGAAGGATTGGCTTATAACCATATTGGAAAGAGAAATAGCAGATATAAAAAAGGGAAGCCTTAGCTTCCCTTTTTCTAGCGCTTTCTTCAAAAAGAAGAAGAGTGCAAGATTACGATTAATTCGTTAAGAATTAG
>NZ_JAHGAI010000066.1:0-4520 GCF_030248515.1 Vibrio sp. D401a
TCAGAAAGGCATTGTAACCAAAACATTGCCAATAGTTGGCGGGGTTATTGGTGGAGGGTGGAATTACATAGAAGTTGGATTAGTTCGAAAAAGGGCAATAGCTTATTTCGAGGGAAAAGAAATATAACAATCTGTTTAAGTGTGATTCGCAACGCGTGGCATTTTTACTATGCGTTGCGTTTATTGTTTAAGGTGGTATGCGGAAGCATTGGTATTGCGTTGCTCACACCTTAACAGGGCGTTAGTACGGGTTTGGCATCAAAGGTCATAAGTTTTGGTGTTTATCTGTTTTGGCGCTTCTCTTTACACCCTTCAGTTAGTGCCTTTCACGTTCTTTCCGGTGGCACTATATGGGGAGTGTTTGCTTTGATTTCATCGTTTACGGTTTCTAACTCTTAGCCTATTTCTTTGGCACTTCTTCACTTTAGCTGTGCTTTCTAAGCGAATCTTGTCTTCCTCTAGGGCTGTTTGTCGGAGTTCGAGGATCGAATCCTTTTCTAATTTGAAGTGAGTGAAAGAAGGGGAGTTCATTGTGTTTTTCTTCTAGCCAACTTCCGTCTCTCAATGCGGTAAAGTTTTGTAGCTGCCCGTCTCACTTCAGTGTTCAAAGCCTTTCATATTGTGCTACTTTTCAATATCTTGGAGCGCACAAATAGAAGTAGCGCATGTACTAACAAATTGCTTAAGAGTGATTCGTAACGCGTGGCATTTTTACTATGCGGTGGCTTATGGTGATTAAGGCGTCGTGCGGTAGCTTTTGTATTGCGTTACTCACACCTTAGCAAGGCGTTATAAATTAGGAGAGGTATTGTGCAAGCTGATAGTATAAAGAACCCTATGTTTGACCTATTGTTATTTATGCAAACATACGAAAACAATGGTTTAGATGATGAAAAATTCATTCGTAAATGCAAGAACTTAGTTACAAACTTTACGAAATTGTATTTGTCGGTTGATTCTATTCTTAATGAAAATTCCTCTGGGTTTGACTATAAAAGAAATGAGTTGATGCGCATTCAAACGATTGAATATTGCTACCTGAAAATAAGTACGATTTGGGACTTGGCTTATCAGATCGCAGATTATGTTCTTGGTTACAAAAAAGGCAATAAATATGAAAAACTGGAAAATAGTTTTGAAGAATATAAGCGTAGCCATGACTTTTTATCTTTATCTTGGTATCAAGATATAAATAAAATTAGAAATCGTATTGTTCATGGGGGGGTAAATATTATTCCTTTCTATGACAATGATGAATTGATGTTCAATGTTTATAATGAAAATGTAGACAGTGTTATGCCACATTGTTCAGTATACTCGAAACCTAAAGGGCTTATGGTATCAGCTGGTTCCTACTTCATATATTACACAAGCATTTTATATAATTATCTGGTTGACTTCTTTTCATACGTACTCAAAGAGCTTAAAAAATCAGTCAAACCGACAATTGTGCTTGATGAATTCGCAGCGGAGTTGATAGAGGAGAGAAGTGGACGATGGTTTTTTGATCGTTTAAGTGAGTATAACGCTTATGCTAGGGAAACTCTTAACCTACCTCTAGGGGAAAATATAAATGACTATTCTAAAAGTCGATTAAGTGTGACTAGGTTCTATGAAGAAGCTGGTACTATTCCTTTTAAAAGAAAGATGATTGAAAGTATTGCGGATAAATATTCACTTTCTTATGAATGGCTTAGTGAAAATGAGCTGTCAATTCCTATAACTGAGGCGTTAATATCTTGCTCTGATGAGTTTTATCCCGAAATCACAAGGGGGGACTTGGACTTAAGGATGTCATCTCCTAACGAAGACCGTACTGCATCGATCCTTAAATTTGAATTTTCAGATAGTTGTTATGAGTACAGTATGCAATAAATTTATAACAAAGCATTTAAGAGTGATTCGCAACGCTTGGCAGTTTCGCTTCGCTCAAGTATAGCCAAACGTCGCTCACACCTTAATGCGGCGTTAGCTTTCTTCAGAACTCAAAGAGTTACTCGATGGATTTGAATAGGTATGAATTGGTCATCTTTGATGCTGACGATACACTACGGGAGTGTACTGTTGAAGGTCAGTTTTATCCGCTTGCACACGGGGAGTGGGTGTTAAAAGGTGATGTTTGTAATGTCCTCAGCGAATACGATTGGACATCCAAAAAATTTGGTATTGCGACAAATCAGCCGGGTATATCTAGGGGTGAGTTTACAGAGGAAGTAAGTCTTCAACTCCTTAATGATATGGTTATAGGCGTTTTTGGTTTTCTTCCGGATAGAGAAGCCATTCAGTTTTGCCCGCATGCCATTGATGGTGAATGTGACTGCAGAAAGCCAGCAGGCGGAATGTTAAAGCGCATAATAGCGCATTTTGATGTCGAGCCCGCATCGACGGTTTTCGTAGGTGATCGCCTTAAAGATAAAATTGCAGCGGAAAGCGCAAGTTGTGATTTTATCTGGGTTCACGATCTTGTAAACGGAAGCTCCAAAAGCTAACAAACTGTTCAAGAGGGATTCGCGACGCGTGGCACTTTTACTATTCGTTGGTTTAAGTGATTAAGGTGGTATGCGGTAGCATCGGTATTACGTTGCTCACCCCTTAACAGGGCGTTAGGCATATAGGGAAAATTATGACACTTTGTGTTACGTATATAACAGACTCAGGTAAAGCGGTGTCATTAACTGATTCCCTACTTACCACTACTCGAAAGTCCCCAGATAAAGGTGCTTTTTTGCCATCTGATCAAGAGATAGTCCATCAGACACCTTTCGCCGTTAAGTTTCACAACATATCCGGTGTTAGAGCTTATTTTGGTCGTAATATTGATATATTAACTGCGATAGCAGGAAATGTATCTTTGGGGCTTCAATGTACACTGCATATTGAAACATATTTAAAGTTTGGATATACGCTATGGTACAACGACATAAAAAATGCTATCGAAGATAAAGTATTAGATTTCTGGTGTGATTCCAGAGATAAGCAAATCCAAATGTCGTTTGCGTTGTTTGACCATAAACTGAATCCTCAGTTGATTGAATGTCATGCTGATGACGCTGGGAATATCTATTTTCAGTCCATTAAATCAGAAAATGGCTTTGCTCTATCCGTTCTGGGGGATGGTAGTGAAGAAGTTAAAGAGCAAATATTGAATAAAATAAATACCCTGCAGTATCAATATGAAGATTTTGACACTGCAATTCACATAGCATGTGTTTCAGTACTCCAAGAAAATATTAATGACTCTAGCAAGATATTTATAGGAGGTAATATTCAGGGTGGGCGTTTAAATAAATATGATGGCGAATACTTGGTTATTGACTATGGTGATAACCTCTTTTTACGGGGAACTAAATTAGATTGCTATGACAACCTTGAGCTTCCTATAATGGACATGTCAGACGGTCTCTACACAATCGCGAAAAATGCCTAACAATCTGTTTAAGAGTGATTCGCAACGCGTGGCATTTTCATCATGCGTTGGTTTAAGTGATTAAGGTGGTATGCGGCAGCATAGGTATTGCGTTGCTCACACCTTAACAGGGCGTTAGGCTAATAAGGAGAAGACCAGTTGATATTCGGAGAAATTGAGTCATTTGTATCTTTAATGGAAAGGGTTATTAAGCCTTTCAAAAAGAGTGACAAAACACCTCAGGAACTTTTATCTACTCGTTTAGTTAGCGTTTTTGAAGCTCATGGAGTCCACAGAAATCAAATTCCTAATGTCATCGGGCATGGTTTAACACTCCATGATGTTAGTAGTGACGAACGTCTTCTTGAAAAGCTAAACAACGAAATTCTTGTTTCTACATGTAATCTCTTCGGTATAAACCGAGATTGGTTAGATGGTTCATCAGAAGAGGTTTACTCAACCTACAACTTTTATAAGTACCCGCAGAAATTTAGTGATTTTCTCTCTGGACTAGTAGCAAAATCTGGAAGTGATAACCTTGATGGAGTGTTACTCACTGTCGATAAAGTCGACCGAGGAACAGAGTCTGTCCTCATTCTGCAAGAGACTCTAGGCCATATTAATAATAAGCCTTACTTTCGTTACTACCTTTGTAGTGGTTGGGTATTTTCCTATTGGAAGTCGCGTGGTTATATAGCTGCAAGTGTTGCGATCTGCTGGAAAAATCAGGTTTATGTTCGAGGGTTATATTTAGATGCATCAACGGTCAGCCGTTATGCTAGTGGGGAGTCTCTATTAAACTTTGGTCAAGACGGAATCCATTTTCCTAATGGTGTTCGATGGTATGCGGAAGACCTAGCTGAAGTTCCAGAAGTGTATTTGAAAAATCTTGATCCAGAAGAAAACAAGTTTGGTCTAGATGCTGCATTATCTTTATGGTTTCAACTAAACAATCAAGGTTTCTTAGACACTGGTTACTCGGACGGCACGGCTCTTAAAAAGTTTAGTGATGCTCGTGAAAAATTAGCCTAACAAAGCATTTAAGAGTGATTCGCAACGCTTGGCAGTTTCGCTTCGCTCAAGTATAGCCAAGCGCCGCTCACACCTTAATGCG
>NZ_JAHGAI010000067.1:0-36193 GCF_030248515.1 Vibrio sp. D401a
TCTCTCAAAGCGGAGGTGCATTCTAACGAGATAATTGAGAGTGTCAAACACTTTTTTCAATTTATTTTCTCAGAAGCTTTTCACCTCTCCGACCCTGCTGAAGCCTTATCGCGTCTGCCGTGTCGGTGGATGCGCATTATAGGGAACTCAGATCCGTTCGCAACCCTTTTTTGAAAAAAAATGGAAAAAACTGACTGTTCGATGACTATTTCATCAAAAAAGCAAAAAAGAGGGTAAAAAACCCTCTTTTTCTGCCTCAAAAGCCGTATTTAAATGAACGCGTACGCGTCTGCGAACATACGTTCACTCTTAGCTTTCTTGTTCTGAGTGAACTGTTCACGCGCTGCGCCAGCCATTTCGAAGCGACCTGCAATATAGATATCGTAGTTTTCTAAGCTTTCGAAATCTTCACTCACCGCTTGTAGCACGTTACCAACTTTACCTTGCCAATCGGTAGGTGCTTCTTCTACTACTGGAATAAAGTGAACGTTGGCAAACTTTTCAGCGATCTCGACCAACTCTTCTTTAGCGTAAAGTTGGCAGTTATCACGCGCACCCCAGTATAAATAGATAGGGTTGGTTTTGTTCTGTGCAACACAGTGATCCAGAATCGAACGCACGTAACTAAAGCCAGTACCACCAGCAATCAATAATAGTGGGCGTTCGCTTTCTTCTTGAACCCAAGCATCACCATGTGGGGCATCAATCTCGATATGACCATTTGTTTCTAATGCCGCTTGCATTGCTTCAACAACTTCTAGTGCATAAGCGTTGTGTTCCGCCGCACCGATGTGCAGTTCAAGTTCACCTTCATGACGACAAGGACTGCTTGCAATAGAGAAAGGACGCTTGTCTTTTTCACCCATCACAACCATTAGGTACTGACCTGCTTTAAAAGGTACAGGTGATTCTGGGTGTAGAAGGATTTGATAAGTATTACAAGCTAACGGCTGAATAGACTTTACTTTACATTGGATGGTCATGGTGTTCCTCTCGCTTACTCATCAAAAGTAAGCACTAAATTACTTTCTGTATAGGCTTGGCAAGGGAATATCCAACCTTGCTGTTGCTCTTTTTCGGTTAGCATCGGTTCGAGGTGGTAACTCACCTCACCCGTCAGCTTTTTACACATACACATGGCGCAAGCGCCAACTTGGCAACGGTGGGGGAAGCGAATATTATTGTTGAGCGCGGCTTCCAACACCGTCTCCCCTTCTTTTACTTGGAACGTAACGTCCATCGGTAGAAGGTGGACTTGATGACTCATAGAATACCTAACTGGTTCCAAATCTCATCGACTTTAGCCACAAGTTTAGGATCTTTTTTGATAGGTGTTCCCCACTCGCGCGTGACTTCGGATTCGAACTTGTTGGTCGCATCAAATCCTAATTTGGATGAACTATCAGTCTTACCATGCACTTGAATAGTGTCTCTATCTGGATCCATTCGGGTTGTTACAGCCCAGATGATGTCATTCCAATCTCGTGCATTAACGTCATCGTCGCACAAGATAATGAATTTGTTATCCGTGTACTGAGCAAAGAAGCCCCACAGGTATTCCATCAAGGCTTGCGATTGACCAGCTTGGTCTTTCTTCATGGTCACAACAGCGAACTGGTTATTTGCTGTTGCTGGTAGATAGATATCGACAATCTCAGGGCGTTGCTGTTTTAGCGTATCTAGATCAGACTGGGTAATCACTTTATTGTCACGTTCGTTGACCTTGATGCGTGTCGCCAGTTCAGCATCCCATTTAATGGTCGCATCTAAACCCATCTTGGAGCCAAGACCAACCACAGGCGAAGCAAAGTCAAGTGAGTCGATTGGCGTGTTGTCTATCATCAAGGTGTCACGTACAGGATCCATATGCTCTGACATGGCTTTCACGACATCATTCCAATCTCGCGCGTTTACCGATTCATCGCACACAATAACAAACTTGGTGTACATGAATTGACGTAAGAAAGACCATACGCCCATCATTACGCGCTTGGCATGTCCTGGGTACTGCTTCTTCATAGTGACGACCGCCATTCGGTACGAACAACCTTCTGGCGGTAGGTAGAAGTCCTCAATCTCTGGAAACTGCTTTTGCAGAATCGGCACAAAGACTTCGTTTAATGCCACACCCAATACAGCTGGTTCATCTGGCGGACGGCCTGTGTAGGTACTGTGGTAGATTGGGTCTTTACGCATGGTAATGTGCGTAATGGTGAACACGTGGTGTTTTTCTTTTTCGTTGTAGTAGCCAGTGTGGTCGCCATAAGGACCTTCATCGGCAAACTCGTTCGGGTCGATATAGCCTTCCATCACGATTTCAGCGCTCGCTGGCACTTCCACATCATTACTGACTGACTTCACGACTTCCGTTTTGCTGCCACGTAGCAAACCTGCAAATGCGTATTCCGATAGCGTATCTGGCACTGGCGTTACTGCACCAAGAATGGTTGCGGGGTCTGCACCAAACGCGACTGAAACAGGGAAAGGTTTACCTGGATTGGTTTCCATCCAATCACGCAGGTCAAGCGCACCACCACGATGAGCCAACCAACGCATGATGATTTTGTTCTTGGCAATTTTCTGCTGGCGATAAATACCTAGGTTCTGACGTTTCTTGTTTGGACCCTTGGTCACGGTTAAGCCCCACGTAAGCAGTGGCGCAACGTCTTCCGCCCAGCAACTCATCACCGGGATTTTATCCAAATCGACTTCATCACCTTGCCACACAATCTCTTGGCATGGCGCTTTACGTAGGCGCTTGGCTGGCATGTTCAATACTTGCTTGAACACTGGCAATTTTTCCAATGCGTCTTTGAAGCCTTTTGGTGGCTCAGGTTCTTTCAAATAAGCCAGCAGCTTACCGACTTCTCTCAATTCTTTAACGTCTTCACGTCCCATACCAATCGCGACACGCTCTGGCGTACCAAATAGGTTCGTCAAAACAGGTACATCGTAGCCAATTGGGTTCTCAAACAACAGCGCGGGGCCACCAGCACGCAAGGTACGGTCGCTGATCTCTGTCATTTCGTAAGCGGGGTCGACGGGGTGAGTGATGCGTTTAAGTCGACCTTTCTGTTCTAGGTGGTCGATAAATTCGCGTAAATCCTTAAAACTCATAGGCCTTCATGCTGGCTGATTAAACTGTCCGCAGTATAACAAATAGGAGGACGCTAAGATCCTCCTATTTTGTGTGGGTATGTGAACTCGATAACGACAAGAATCGTTACTTAAAGAACAATGGCTTCAACAACGGCTATTCCAAGAATTCTGCAATCTGTCGTGTTTTTACTTGGCGATTACTTGAAACAAGCTCTTCCAACCACGAGTGGTGCCCTTGCTTTACGAGTTCTCTTGCAACCAAAGTGGCTTCTTCGGAAAGTGCCATCTTGGCCACTAAGAATTGTTTTACGTCATGAGAGAGTGGATTGGATCTGGTGAGCAGCTCAATAGCATAAGGTTTTAAGGTTGGATTGACAGTGGAATTCATCAATTGTTGCAATGAAAATTCGTCACCAACTTCGGCAAGCCTTGCCAGCTCGGTTTGGCTATTATAGTCCGCACGCATTCGCCACAGCAGATCATACATTGCCTCACTTTGACTGACTTGTGCCAAACGCACGACCACCGCTGTTGATGGCAGCCAACTAGTCACATTAGCATGAGTTAATTGTTTAATCAGGGCTTCAAGTGCATCCGGCGATAAGCTGTCCAGCTCACGAATAAGTAACGCTTCTCTGGTTTGTACATGTTGCGAAGTGCCTGTTAACCAATCTTTTAGATTAAGTTCTTGGCGCTCTGCCGCTAACACAAACTCCAACGTACTTTGGTCTTGTTTCCAACGTTTAATCAGACGACTAGCAATAGAAGGAAAGTTAAAAGCAGGTACGGTGAATTCGTAACCGTCGCCGCGCTCTAGTACTTGGTAAGTTGGAGTAATACTAATCTGAGATTCGACAAAAATCGCCATTCTTGGCGTGAGGATGATTTCTTGTTGTTCAAACTTTTCGAGCAAAAGAAAGCGGACGACTTCTTGTTGAGGGAAAGCAAGTCGGTCTAGGGAAAATTTAAGCGAGTCAACCTCGTCTCTGACGGCATAATCAAGCAGTTCAGATACTTTGGTCTGTATTTGGGTATCCTGAAGCCACTGCTCTACCACAGTTTCCTGCATTTCCTTGGCAGATAACGTTGCTGGTAGCGTTATAAGTGACAAGCTCAGGAGTAATGACGACAACATTCCTTGTTGCATGTTAACCTCCCGATAACATTTCCTTCATTCTGCTGCTTATCTCGGGAGAAAGCAATAAAAAAGCCACCGATATACGGTGGCCCTTCGCAGAATTACTTATCTGAGACTATTGACGACGCATCGCATCGAAGAACTCGTCGTTGGTCTTCGTCATCGCTAGTTTGTCGATGAGGAACTCCATTGCGTCGATTTCGCCCATTGGGTGAACAATCTTACGCAGAATCCACATCTTCTGAAGTTCTTCGTTCTTAGTTAGAAGCTCTTCACGACGTGTGCCGCTGCGGTTGAAGTCAATCGCAGGGAATACGCGTTTCTCTGCAATCTTACGGTTCAAGTGGATTTCCATGTTACCTGTACCCTTGAACTCTTCGTAGATAACTTCGTCCATCTTAGAGCCAGTATCAACAAGAGCAGTAGCAAGGATAGTTAGGCTGCCGCCTTCTTCTACGTTACGTGCTGCACCGAAGAAACGCTTAGGACGATGTAGTGCGTTTGCATCCACACCACCAGTTAGTACTTTACCTGATGAAGGTACTACGGTGTTGTATGCACGAGCTAGACGAGTGATAGAGTCAAGCAGGATAACTACGTCTTTCTTGTGTTCAACAAGACGTTTTGCTTTCTCAATTACCATTTCCGCGACTTGTACGTGGCGAGAAGCTGGCTCATCGAACGTTGACGCAACCACTTCACCTTTAACTAAGCGCTGCATCTCGGTTACTTCTTCTGGACGTTCGTCGATTAGAAGTACCATCAACTCACACTCAGGGTGGTTGTATGCGATGCTTTGA
Source organism: Vibrio sp. D401a (assembly GCF_030248515.1). Taxonomy (NCBI): domain Bacteria; kingdom Pseudomonadati; phylum Pseudomonadota; class Gammaproteobacteria; order Vibrionales; family Vibrionaceae; genus Vibrio; species Vibrio sp. D401a. Next base: position 5,038 of record NZ_JAHGAI010000067.1, read on the forward strand.
GCGATGTTTTGCAGAAGCATTGTCTTACCCGCTTTAGGCGGAGCAACAATCAAACCACGTTGACCTTTACCGATTGGCGATGCCAAATCTAGTACACGTGCCGTGATATCTTCTGTTGAACCATTACCGCGCTCCATAACCATACGCTCATTAGCGTGTAGAGGCGTTAAGTTCTCAAATAGGATCTTGTTACGAGCGTTATCTGGTTTGTCGTCGTTAACCGTATTGACTTTAAGAAGAGCAAAGTAGCGCTCACCGTCTTTTGGTGGACGAATTTTACCAGCGATTGAATCACCAGTACGTAGGTTGAAACGACGAATCTGACTTGGCGAAACGTAGATATCATCAGGGCCAGCAAGGTATGAGCTGTCTGCGCTACGTAGGAAACCAAAGCCGTCTTGCAGAATCTCCAGAACCCCATCGCCAAAGATGTCTTCGCCGCCTTTCGCGTGCGCTTTAAGAATAGCGAAGATGATGTCTTGTTTTCTTAGACGAGCTAGGTTCTCAAGACCTAGGCTTTCGCCAAGCTTTACAAGGTCAGACACAGGTCTGTTCTTCAGTTCAGTAAGATTCATGGTGGTGGATGCTTGTTTAGTCAAAATAAGATCTATTTTCTAGTTAAGATGGATTTGGTCTCAGGATCGACCAAGAAGAGAAATTTGTTCAATTAACGCGCGATAAGTTAGCACTAATTAATATTCTAGTCCAGAGTTAGAAAAACAAAACCGTGCATTATCACTTTGCACGGTTTTGTTCTGAATCACTTGGTGATTATAGGTTTGCGTCCAAAAACTCTTTTAGCTGAGTCTTAGACAGTGCACCAACTTTCGTTGCCGCCACGTTACCGTCTTTAAATAACAGTAGCGTTGGAATGCCGCGAATACCAAACTTAGGTGGTGTACCTGCGTTATGGTCAATATTTAGTTTACCGATAGTGAGTTTGCCTTCGTACTCTTCTGCAATTTCGTCCAGAATTGGAGCAATCATCTTACAAGGACCACACCATTCTGCCCAGAAATCAACAAGAACCGGGCCTGCAGCGTTGATTACATCGTTTTCAAAACCGTCATCAGTAAGCTGCAAAATCTTATCACTCATCTTCCACTCCAATGTGTTTTTTGAAACTGGTTGGATGATAACCAGTAATTAGATGCCCTATTGGAATGTATTTACTTTCGTATTGCAAGCTTTAGCTGATATTCTATAGCCATGAAAAAGACGCATATCACAGAGCAAAAGTTCGCCGATTTGGGATTAAATCCACAAATTACTGAAGGTTTGGAGAAAAAAGGGTTCGAATTTTGTACCCCAATTCAAGCCTTGGCGTTGCCGGTACTGCTCACCGGCCAAGACATTGCAGGCCAGGCCCAAACGGGTACTGGTAAGACGCTTGCGTTTCTTACTGCTACCTTTAACCACCTATTGACTACACCTGAGCATGAAGGTCGTAAGCCAACTCAACCGCGTGCTATCATCATGGCACCAACCCGTGAGCTAGCGATTCAGATCTTTAATGATGCGGAACCTTTGATTGCGAGTACAGGTCTTAAAGCTGCCTTAGCTTACGGTGGCGAAAGCTACGATAAGCAACTATCGAAGCTTCAAGACGGTGTAGATATCCTGATTGGTACGACTGGTCGTATTATCGATTTCTACAAACAGCGCGTATTCAACCTAAACAACATTCAAGCGGTTGTACTCGATGAAGCCGACCGTATGTTTGACCTTGGCTTTATTAAAGACATTCGTTTCTTGTTCCGCCGTATGCCAGAACCAAAAGAGCGTTTGAACATGCTGTTCTCAGCGACGCTTTCTTACCGCGTTCAAGAGCTGGCATTCGAACACATGCACAACCCAGAGCACGTTGTGGTTGAGCCAGAACAAAAAACCGGTCATCGCATCCAAGAAGAGCTTTTCTACCCTTCGAACGAAGACAAGATGGCACTGCTTCAAACCCTGATTGAAGAAGAATGGCCAGATCGCGCGATCGTTTTTGCCAACACTAAGCACAAGTGTGAATCGATTTGGGGTCACCTAGCAGCAGATGGCCACCGTGTTGGTCTACTGACTGGCGATGTACCGCAGAAGAAGCGTGAAAAGATTCTTGAGCAATTCACTCGCGGTGAAGTTGACCTATTAGTAGCAACTGACGTTGCAGCACGCGGTCTACACATCCCTCAAGTAACACACGTATTTAACTTCGATCTGCCTGATGACTGTGAAGATTACGTTCACCGTATCGGTCGTACGGGCCGTGCCGGCGCAAGTGGTCACTCTATCAGCTTCGCTTGTGAAGATTACGCAATCAACTTGCCACCAATCGAAGAATACATTGAGCACGCAATCCCAGTTTCTGATTACGACGCTTCGGCTCTAATCCAAGATCTGCCTGCACCACTTCGTATGCGCGCGCCTCGTACTCAACAACGTCGCACCAATACAGGTGGCACTCGCTCTGGTAACCGCAAGCCGCAAGGACGTCGTCCTCGTCAACCGCGTCAATCAGCGCCAAAACAATCATAAAAGGAAACTGAAGTCGTTTATGAGTCAAGCAGGATCATCACCGCTATACGCCGCCATCGACCTCGGGTCGAACAGTTTTCACATGCTCGTTGTGCGTCATATCGATGGCAGCGTTCAAACCATGGCTAAAATTAAGCGCAAAGTTCGCCTAGCGGCGGGCTTGGATGAACGTAATTCTCTTAGTACGGAAGCTATGCAGCGAGGATGGGACTGCTTAAGTCTATTTGCAGAACGCTTGCAGGATATTCCTAAACAGAACATCCGTATTGTCGGTACCGCGACTTTGCGTACCGCAACCAATGTAGATGTTTTCCTAGAGAAGGCGAACCAAATTTTAGGTCAACCTATCGAAGTCATCACAGGTGAAGAAGAAGCCGCCACTATATATAAAGGCGTTGCTCACACTTCGGGAGGCAGCGGTCGCCGCCTTGTGGTCGATATTGGCGGTGCAAGTACCGAGCTGATTATCGGTGAGGGCTTCGAAGCGAAAGCGCTAACTAGCCTTAAGATGGGTTGTGTAACATGGTTGGAAAGCTTCTTTAAAGACCGCCAGTTGAACGCACGCAACTTCGAGTCTGCCATTGAAGGCGCAAAACAAACCTTAAAGCCAATCTTAGAGCAGTACACCGACCTAGGTTGGGATGTGTGTGTGGGTGCTTCAGGTACAGTTCAAGCACTGCAAGAAATAATGCTAGCGCAAGGTATGGACGAAGTAATTACTCACTCCAAACTTAAGCGTCTACAAAAGCAGGCGATGCTTGCTGATCACTTAGAAGAGCTCGATATTGAAGGTCTGACCCTAGAACGTGCTCTGGTATTTCCAAGTGGTTTATCTATTTTAATTGCAATCTTTGAGCTACTAGAAATTGATGCCATGACACTGGCTGGCGGCGCTCTGCGTGAAGGGCTGGTGTATGAGATGGTTGACGAGCTTCGTCAAAACGACATTCGTGCTCGTACCATTTGTAGCGTACAAAGCCGTTACCAATTGGATTGCGAGTACGGTGAGCAAGTGGCAAACCTCGCTAATAATCTACTTGAGCAAGTCGGTGGTGAAGCTTGGGTTGCAGAACCTCAAGGTAAAGTCCTGCTGGAAACAACAGCTAAGCTGCACGAAATCGGTCTGACTATCGACTTCAAAAAAGGTGGAGAGCACAGCGCTTACCTACTGCAGCATTTAGATTTGCCTGGTTATACGCGTGCGCAAAAGTTCTTTATTGGTGAAATTGCACGCCGCTACCGCGAACAGCTCACCTCCCTGCCTGAGCAACATGCACTTTCAGGTAACAGTGCGAAACGTGTATTACGTCTATTGCGTTTGGCTGTTTTACTTAGTCATCGTCGTAATCCAGACCTAGTACCAAATGTCACTCTAAAAGCAGAAGGCGACAAGCTAACGCTCAGCATTGAAGCCAAATGGTTAGATGCAAACCCGCTGACGGCCGCTGAGTTGGAAATTGAATCCAACCGTCAAACAGACATCGGTTGGCCGTTAAGTATTGTGACTTGTTAAATCTCACGATAACTTATTGCTTAGTTAAAGGTCCCTATTGGGACCTTTTTTGTTGCTCATTTTTACCTTCGTACAGCTTAGGGAGCTTTTGGACACCCATGATCTAATTGCTCCTCACGCTGTACAAAACCCTCTAAATCCCAGTAAGCAGGTACAAAAAAGCCGCTTGATTTGAGCAAGCGGCTTTCGGGGTTCCCACTGATATTAAGACTGAACGCTTGTCGTCACCTTAAAGTCAGGGTTCACCGCAGTCAGCTTCTTAATTAGGTAATTCAGTAATACGCCGTACATAGGAACGAACAAACCAAGACTGATAATCAGTTTGAAGCCGTAATCCACCAGCGCGATTTCCGTCCAATGCTCCGCCATAAATGGATCTGGACTTTGGTAGAACGCAATGGCGAAGAAAGCGATAGTATCAAGTGCATTACCGAAAAGCGTTGAACACGTTGGAGCCACCCACCATTGCTTCATTTGACGTAAGCGGTTGAACACGTGCACATCCATGATCTGACCAAGTAGGTACGCCATGAAGCTAGCAATCGCGATACGAGCAACGAATAAGTTAAACTCCCCTAGGTGACCAAAACCTTGGAATTGACCTTCGAAGAACACCACCGATAAGAAGTAAGACACTGCTAAAGCAGGCAACATCACTAAGAAGATGATCTTACGTGCCAACTGAGCACCGAAAATACGCACGGTTAAGTCAGTCGCTAAGAAGATAAATGGGAAAGTGAATGCACCCCAAGTGGTATGGAAACCGAAAATAGTAAACGGTAGCTGAACTAGGTAATTGCTAGATGCAATAATGACTAGGTGGAATAGAACCAGATAGATAAGGGCGTTGCGCTGCTGCGCAGGGGTAAAGTTACTCATGCGATACCTTTTTAGTTTGGTTTGGGGGTGAGGGAACCCAAATCGAGTCACTGAATAAAGTGGCTCTTACCAACAATGTAAAATAAAAAATAAACTGGCTTGGCTCATTCTGAGCGAAGCGGTGGGCGATTATACATTAACCACTTTTCGCCGCAAGTCGTCTGTTTTACGCAAACGTTTGAGCATAAAAAAGGGTGTTTCATGTGAAACACCCTCTCTAGAAAAACTCTATTTTTAGAAACCGTGCTGGAACAATCCTGCAAGATAATCCAACTCTTCCCTGCTCTCTTCAATCGCTAACGCTTCAAACCAAATCGCTTCGCTGTAATGCTCTGCTTTCATAAACAGTCGGCAACCTTCAAAGTCAATCAGCCAAGAGTGAATGTCCGCATCCCATTGCTTTTCCACCACAGTTGCAGAAAGCAAGCCGACTAAACGCTCACCTAAGGCAGGAAAGCTATCAAGGTCAAAGCTCGGCGCGGTAATGATTAAGCGCCCTTCTTGTGCCATGTAATCCGCTAAGCCAAATTCCTTGTGCATTTTGGTTCCTTATCCGTGGTGAGTAATGTGTTCTTGAATCAAATCAAGGAATGGATCGGCGTACTTCTCTAGTTTGCGCTGACCAACGCCGCTGACTGCCAGCATTTCGCCGTAAGACGTTGGCAGAATTTCCGCCATATCAATCAGAGTCGCGTCACTGAAGACCACGTATGGTGGCAAACCATCTTCATCAGCAATCGACTTACGCAGCTTACGTAACTTAGCAAACAGCTTTTTGTCGTAGTTCTTGCTGGTCAGTTTGTCCGACTTCGCCGCACGTGCTGCGGTGTCTAAACGTGGAACCGCTAACTCCAGAGTCACATCGCCACGCAACAACGGACGCGCCTCTTCGGTAAGTTGCAACGTTGAGTTACGCGTGATGTTTTGGAACAACAGCCCTTTGTGGATTAACTGACGGAAGATACTCACCCAGTAATCATGGCTGTGATCGCGCCCTATCGCATAGGTAGAAATCTTATCGTGTCCATTTTCACGTACACGAATGTTTTGCATGCCACGTAGCACCTCTACCACGTAGCCCATACCAAAGCTCTGATTCACTCGGTACACACAAGATAACGCCTTACGCGCTTCTTCCGTGGCATCAAAGTGTTTCGGTGGATCTAAGCAAATATCGCAGTTGCCACATGGCTTCTCACGATACTCACCAAAGTAATTCAATAGCACCTGACGACGACAAGTCTGCGCCTCAGCAAAGGCACTCATCGCATTCAGTTTGTGGGTTTCCACCTGCTTCTGTGGACCATCGTCTTTCTCATCCAACATACGGCGCAGCCAACTGATGTCCGCAGGGTCATACAACATCATCGCTTCCGCAGGCAAACCATCACGCCCTGCACGACCCGTTTCCTGATAGTAGGATTCAATGTTGCGCGGGATATCAAAGTGAACCACAAAACGCACGTTTGGTTTGTTGATGCCCATACCGAATGCCACGGTCGCCACCACGATCTGGATATCATCGCGTTGGAAAGCTTCTTGAACGTAAGCGCGCTCATCGGCATCCATACCTGCGTGATAACCAGCTGCACGAATGTGGTTGTTACACAACTTCTCAGTCACCATCTCAACTTTCTTACGGCTACCACAATAGATGATGCCGCAATTACCCTTCTGGGTCTCAAGATAACGAACGATTTGCGAAACCGGCTTGTGCTTCTCAACTAAGTTGTAGCGGATGTTAGGGCGGTCGAAGCTGCCTAGGTAAACCTCTGGATTATTGAGTTGCAGACGCTCAAGAATATCTCGGCGCGTTGCGTCATCCGCCGTCGCCGTCAGCGCCATAAATGGCACATGGGAAAACTGCTGCTTAAGCTGACCAAGCGCGGCGTATTCTGGACGGAAGTCGTGTCCCCACTGGGAAATACAGTGCGCTTCATCGACGGCAATCATCGATAGCGGCAAGTTTTCCAAGCGCTCAATGAAATCACGCATCAATACGCGTTCTGGCGAGACGTACACCAACTTAAGATGCCCAGTGTGCATGCGGTTATACACGCTGAGCAGCTCTTCACGAGGCATGGTCGAGTTAATACACTCAGCCGCTACACCGTTGGCTTTAAGTTGATCCACTTGGTCCTTCATCAGCGAGATAAGCGGAGAAATGACCAAAGTAATGCCAGAGCGAACCAAAGCAGGAATTTGATAACACAGCGACTTACCACCACCAGTAGGCAGGATAACTAAGCTGTCGCGACCTTCTACCGCGGCGTCAATCACCAACTGCTGACCATCACGGAACTCTTGGTAACCAAACACATCCTCCAACACACGTTGAGGCGTTACAGGCGAGTCTGATTGTTCGGCTAACAAGGTAGAGGTCATGAAAAATCTCAGATTGGGTCTTAAAAAGAGGTGCTTATGCATGCCACTAGCACGCAAAGTGAGGGCACATTGTAATGGGGTTTCATGGTGAATAAAACCGCAAATTGTTAGGTGATTCAGCTCACGACTCGTATACTGATTTTCTGCTCTATAAAAACTCAATTAGGTGACATCCCATGACACCAGAAGAACAACAACGCTCACGGCAAGGCGTCTTGCTTGCTATTGGCGCGTACACCATGTGGGGCATCGCACCCATTTACTTCAAATCGATTGCTGAAGTCTCACCACTAGAGATCTTAAGCCACCGAGTGATTTGGTCTTTCTTTTTGCTAGCCGCACTCCTCCATTTTGGTCGCCATTGGCGCTCGGTTCGCGACATCATTAAAAACAAAACCAAGATGATGTTTCTGGTTTCTACTGCCATTTTGGTGGGTGCAAACTGGTTGATCTTCATTTGGGCGGTGAACTCGAATCACATGCTCGATGCCAGCTTAGGTTATTACATTAACCCACTGATCAACGTCTTACTCGGGATGGTCTTCCTTGGCGAGCGTCTACGTAAGCTTCAGTGGTTCGCGGTTGTCCTTGCTGCTTGTGGCGTATTAGTTCAGCTGATCGTCTTCGGCTCGGTGCCTGTGGTCGCTATAGCGCTGGCAATGAGTTTCGGCTTTTATGGCTTGCTGCGTAAGAAAGTCAGTGTGGAAGCACAAACCGGACTGTTTATTGAAACCTTGGTGATGTTACCTGCTGCAGCGATTTACCTGTTGTTTATTGCGAGTTCACCGACGTCCAACATGCTAGATAACCCAATGCAGCTTAATACCTTGTTGATTGCTGCAGGCGTGATCACTACTCTGCCGCTACTGTGTTTTACTGGCGCAGCAACCCGTCTAAAGCTATCGACGTTGGGCTTCTTCCAATACATAGGTCCGAGTTTGATGTTCTTGCTTGCGGTGCTGATTTACGGCGAACCGTTCACCAGCGATAAAGCCATTACCTTCGCCTTTATTTGGGGCGCCTTGGTGGTGTTTAGCTTTGATGGTCTGCGTAATAACAGCAAGTCACGCAAAGCGGCTCGTGCTGCCTGATCGTTTTTTACAAGACATTTAAGAAATTGATGGATAAGCTTGGTCATAATGTGACCAAGCTTTTTTTATTTAATGGAACATATTCAGTACTACGCAACCGACCATGACAACTTGAGTCTGATAGAGGCGAAATACCAGAAATTTGCTTTTCAAAGGCATTACCACCTGGATTTTCATCTCGGTCTGATCACGCATGGTGCGCAGAAGTTCCAATACCAAGGTAACAGCCACCAAGTTGGTCACGGGCAAATTGTGATAATGCCGCCAGATGAGCTGCACGACGGGCAATCTAAGCTCGAAAGTGGCTATGAAGTGAATGTATTTGCGATCGAACCTCACCTATTGAGCGATCTGGCTGATCTTAAGCAAAACGGTCAAATAATACACTTCAACGAGCTGATCATCTCGGATCCACAGATATTTTCACAACTTAGTAACTTACATGGGCTACTTCGTCGTGAAAACCTCAGCCAACTCACCAAAGATTGCCTTCCTTTTGAAGGATTTAACCAGCTTTTTGATCGCTACGGATCGCTTGAGCGACAAAAAGTAGTACCACTTGGGAATCAATCGCTTGGGACGTTAAAAGATTATCTAATGGCAAACCTCGACCAAGCGGTGCGTTTGGATTCACTTTCAGAGCTGTGCCAACTGAGCCCAACTCAGTTCCAGCGCCACTTTAAAGCGCAAACCGGCATGACGCCTTATGCATGGTTCGCACGCCTGCGCCTTGAACAGGGCATGAAGTTACTGCAAGCTGGTCAATGTGGTACCGACGTCGCCCATCAGATCGGTTTCTACGATCAAGCGCATTTCAGCAAAACGTTTAAACAGACCTACGGCGTTTCCCCTTCTCAAGTGACTCGTTAATTTCATTTACCGAGAAAGCTGTCAGTTTTTTACAAGCGCCACAGGTGACTTGCCACGACAATAGCCGCATTGGTTATATTTGAGATGTGTTATGAATGAATCCACCATATTGCTGACGCTCGCCAGCATTCACTTTATTGCCCTAATGAGTCCAGGTCCCGACTTTGCTCTGGTGGTACAAAACGCGACGCGTCATGGTCGTCAAACTGGCTTGTACATTGCGTTGGGATTGTCCGTCGGTATTTTGCTGCACTCTTTATTCAGCCTGACAGGCGTGAGTTATATCGTCCACCAGCACCCAGTGTTGTACTCGGTGGTGCAACTGCTCGGTGGTAGTTACCTGCTCTACTTAGGTATTGGTGCATTGCGCGCCGTGATCTCAATGATCAAAAACCCGCTAGCGGATCAACCTAAGAAGCAAAACAACCTAGTGATCAGCAATAAGCGTCAGGCATTTGCTAAAGGATTTGCGACCAACATCCTTAACCCAAAAGCCTTGGTGTTCTTTATCAGTTTGATGTCGAGCTTAGTCCCTGCAGGTATGTCGATCACTGGCAAAGGTATTGCTTTGGTCATCCTGTTTGGCTTGTCGCTATTCTGGTTCTCTAGCCTTGCATGGATGCTGTCGACGCAGCGCTTACAACGTAAATTGCAACAAGCAGGCATCTACATCGACGGTCTGTGTGGCGTGGTATTTACTCTCGTGGGCGGCAGTATTTTGTACCAAACCATCAGCACTTTTATCGGATAAAGTACTGATTTAAAAGCGTAGCACAATCGACATTTCTAAGATTGCTGACTCGACGTGACTCTTCATGACTGCCAAGCTGAAAGCACAAAACTGGCAACATGGAGAGTCATCATGCATTGGACGTTCAACCGACTCGTGACCACGGGTCTTTTTCTTACTTCCCCACTAATCTTATCTACCTCAGCCTTTGCTAACCAAGCAGCAGATGCGGTTGCGCCGGAGCACAGCACTGGCTTCGAGCAAAAGCAATTGGTTAAAGCCAAAGATTATATGGTCACAGCAGCCAACCCACTTGCCACCCAAGCTGGTGCGGATGTTCTTGCACAAGGTGGTAATGCTATTGATGCCATGGTTGCCGTGCAACTGATGCTGGGCTTGGTAGAGCCGCAATCATCAGGTATTGGTGGCGGTGCCTTCTTAGTGTATTGGGACAGTGAGAAGCAAAAACTAACCACGTATGATGGACGCGAGACCGCACCGCTCGCCGCGACGCCGAAACTCTTCCTGGATGACAAAGGACAACCACTGCAATTTTACGATGCGGTTGTCGGTGGGCGCTCCGTTGCCACTCCTGGCACTGTGAAACTACTGTGGGACACGCACCAGAAATACGGCAAGTTGGAATGGAAAAAGATCATCCAACCTGTGATTACCTTGGCTGAGCAAGGTTTCGAAGTAAGTCCTCGCCTCGCGAGTCTGATTGAGAAAGATGCCAAGCGCCTATCACGCTTCCCTGCGACTAAGGCTTACTTCTTTAATCCAGATGGCTCACCAAAAGCCGAAGGCACATTGTTGAAGAACCCTGAATACGCGCAAACTCTGACGGCAATTGCAGAACAGGGGGCAAAAGCTTTCTATCAAGGCGATATCGCCACAGACATCATCAAGACAGTACAGAATGCACCGGGCAATCCTGGCGTATTGGCACAACCTGACTTTGATGCGTTCCAAATCAAGCAACGTGAACCGGTTTGTGCGGCTTACCAAAGCTATGACATCTGCGGCATGGGACCACCTAGCTCTGGCGCATTGACGGTTGGACAGATTCTTGCGATCACCGAGCAATACGATCTTAAAGGTTGGGGAGCCGAAAGCGCGAAATCATGGCAAGTGATCGCCGATGCATCGCGCCTTGCGTTTGCGGATCGCGGTAAGTACATGGCTGACCAAGATTATGTGCCAATGCCAACCGAAGGCTTACTTGATAAAGATTATCTCAAACAACGTTCTGAGCTCATTCAAGTCGGTAAAGCGTTGAGTAAGGTTGAAGCCGGTAACCCACCGTGGTCACACGCGATGAACTTAAGCATGGATCAATCGATCGAGCTGCCTTCCACCAGCCATTTCAATATCGTCGATAAGCAAGGCAATGTGGTTTCAATGACAACGACCATTGAGAACGCTTTTGGCTCACGCCTGATGGTGCGCGGCTTCTTGCTCAACAACGAACTGACCGACTTCTCCTTCCGCACTCACCAAGATGGTGTGCCAATCGCGAACCGCTTAGAACCGGGCAAACGCCCACGTTCATCCATGGCACCAACCATTATGATGAAGGATGACAAACCTTACATGGCAATTGGCTCACCGGGTGGCAGCCGCATCATTGGTTACGTCGCACAAGCCATTATCGCCCACACGCAGTGGGATATGGACATCCAAAGCGCGATTAATCAGCCACGATTACTGAACCGTTTTGGTACCTTAGATATTGAGCAAGGTACCGCTGCAGAAGGCTTACAGCCTGAGTTGGAAAAGATGGGTTTTAAAACTGATGTTCGTGATTTGAACTCTGGACTGCATGCGATACGTATAACAAAAGACGGTCTTGAGGGCGCAGCCGATCCAAGGCGTGAAGGTGCCGCTATCGGGCAGTAAGAGTCTTTCGCTCGACCCCTTGTGCGAGATCTCTCACAAAGGGTTGAGCAAACCTCTCTTTTTTAATGGTAAAACCGTACAACAAAGAGCATAAGTCATTGAATTTAATATTTATGTATCTTTTTTGAACGCTAAGAGAGTGAAAAAATGTGAGATTAGCCCGTTGTTGGAAATCGTTAAACACGTAATATTAAACCTGTCGGAAGGATGCTGACACGGAACAGGAAACACCACTGACTTGGTGAACTTCAGGAAGAAGAAACGGTTATTCAGGATGAATAGTCGGGCATGGATTGCAAAATTGGACATTGAACGGAATCAATAGTGACTAGGATGGTTGCTACTAAGGACGGGAAATGGACACCTCTGGATGAGGCAAGGATTTGAACATCAGGATGATGTCAGGGACACCGCTCAAGGAACAAGTGATGAGAGCTAACGAGGATAGTTAGCAGACCAGGATAAGGTCATTAAGGACACCGCTAGGAAGGCGACGTAAGGATTAAGCTGACGGATTCAGTACACTATCATGGATTAGATGCATGGAGCACTCTTAGTAGCCGGATTGCTGCGAGTAAGACTATAACCCCGATGGGCGCAAGCCCTCGGGGTTTTTCTTTGCCTAAAATTTTTCTCAGCAGCCCTGCAGAAAACAGACATTCACTAACAACACCCTACTTTCACTTAAAACGGCACAAACAAAAAGAGCCGCCGAAGCAGCTCTTGAGTTGATCAGTTTTGGTGAGGCCTTACAGTTTCTCTAGTCGAGCGTAAGCAGTCACCAACCATTTGATACCCTCACCATTAAAGGCAATCTGTACGCGACTCTGTGGACCACTGCCTTCGAAGTTGATGATGGTGCCCTCACCAAACTTAGGATGCATCACACGAGAACCTAGCGTAAAGCCAGTTTCATTGAAGCTCTCTTTCACCGCCGTTTGGCTAAATCGACCACTGCTTGCAGGACGGCTAACTTGCGCCTTCATGCGTACTTCGTCTAAACACGTTTCTGGCAGTTCACGGATAAAGCGAGACGGTTTATGGTACTTATCCTGACCGTACAAACGGCGCATTTCAGCATAAGTGATGTACAGTTTCTGCATCGCACGGGTCATGCCTACGTAACACAGACGACGTTCTTCTTCTAAACGCCCTGCTTCTTCTGCCGACATTTGGCTTGGGAACATGCCTTCTTCCACACCAACCATAAACACCAATGGGAACTCTAGACCTTTAGCACTGTGCAATGTCATGAGCTGAACCGCATCTTCAAACTCGTCCGCTTGTCCTTCGCCCGCTTCTAATGCTGCGTGGGTTAGGAATGCCGTCAGCAAGGACATGTCTTCGGCTTCTTCTGGTTTCTCGAATTGGCGAGTTGCGGTCACCAATTCCTCCAAGTTCTCAATACGCGCCTTAGACTTTTCACCCTTCTCCTGCTCGTACATCGCGAACAAGCCCGAGTATTTGATCACATGGTCAGTTTGGTGATGCAGCGGCATCTCGATGGTGTCGTCTTCTAGTGCCGTAACAAGCTCGATAAAACGGCTCAGAGCACCAGCAGCACGACCTGCAAGCACCTTCTCATCCAACATAGCCACACTCGCTTCCCACATGGTGCAACCACGGTCACGAGCCGCAAAACGGATGGTTTCAAGCGTCTTATCACCCAAACCACGCGTTGGCGTATTCACTACACGTTCAAATGCCGCATCATCATTACGGTTGGCAATCAGACGCATGTAGCTCAAGGCATCTTTGATTTCCTGACGTTCGAAGAATCGCATGCCGCCGTAGATACGGTAAGGCAGACCTGCTTGGATTAGTGCTTCTTCAAGAACACGCGACTGGGCGTTATTTCGGTAAAGCATTGCAGCGTCATTCAGAGCACCGCCCTTGTCTTGCCACTCTTTGATTTTGTTTACCGCAAAACGGGCTTCGTCTAGTTCGTTGTAAGCGCTATAAATCGAGATAGGCTCACCGACAACGCCATCAGTCCAAAGCTCTTTACCCATACGCTCGGTATTATTCGCGATCAGAGCGTTGGACGCTTCCAGAATGGTCTTGGTTGAACGGTAGTTTTGCTCAAGACGAATGGTATTCACGCTTGGGAATTCCAGCGTAAACTTCTCAATGTTCTCGACTTTTGCACCACGCCAGCCGTAAATCGACTGGTCGTCATCACCTACGATCATCACGTGACACTCAGGACCCGCCATCATACGTAGCCAAGCATATTGGATGTTGTTGGTATCTTGGAACTCGTCCACCAAGATATGCTTAAAGCGTGCTTGGTAGTGTTCACGGACGAACTTGTTATCACGCAGTAGCTCATGTGCGCGCAGCAAGATTTCCGCAAAATCGACTAAACCAGCACGATCACACGCTTCTTGGTAAGCGGTGTACAGCTGCAGATATGTCTTGGTCACTGGATCATGATACGCATCAATGTGCGACGGACGCAGACCTTCGTCTTTCTTGCCGTTAATCCACCATGCAACTTGGCGTGCTGGCCACTGCTTCTCATCGAGGTTTTGCGCTTTGATCAAACGCTTTAGTAAACGCAGTTGGTCGTCACTGTCGATGATTTGGAAATCTTCCGGTAGCTTGGCATCAAGATAGTGCGCGCGCAGAATACGGTGACAAATGCCGTGGAAAGTACCATTCCACATGCCGCCTGCACTGCCCATCATTAGCTCTTCGATACGTCCACGCATCTCTGCCGCCGCCTTATTGGTAAAGGTTACCGACATGATTGAGAACGGAGATGATTGCTCGACCGACATCAACCAAGCGATACGGTGAACAAGAACGCGTGTCTTACCACTCCCTGCACCAGCAAGGACGAGCAAGTTTTCTAGAGGTGCTGCAACGGCTTCGCGTTGTTTGTCGTTCAAACCGTCGAGTAATAGAGATGGATCCATCATGATGAGAGCTACTGGTTATTTATACATAAAAATAGATTATAACCTAAACAACCTCTTCAGATTAGACAAAAATTCATAAAAAATTCGTCGTTTTTTTACTCGACACATCAATAAGTTATACAAATTCCATTCTTTAAAACCATTTGTTTCGAAAATTTTTCTGAAAGTTTTTTAGCCAGTTTCCTATCTTTTAAGTTAAGCAAGTTGATAACAAAAACGCCAAAACAGGCGATTCATCTTGCCAACTTAAAGTAAAGGAAATCATTCAGAGGAATTTATTATGAAAAAGTCGAATCTAGCTGTTACTGCTGCTGTTACTGGTCTTCTAGCTCTTGGTGGTACAATGCTAACTGCAGCTCCAGCTGTCGCTGCTGATAAAGAGAAGTGCTACGGCGTTTCTAAAGCAGGTAAAAACGACTGTGCAACGAAAAGCAGCTCATGCGCGGGTACTTCTAAAGAAGATAACCAAAAAGACGCATTCGTAGTCGTACCAAAAGGTCTATGTGACAAACTCGTTGGCGGTAGCACTTCTTCTTCATAATCTTTTATCGCTAGCTACTGCAAGGATGCGTTGACGCTCAACCGGCGCATCCTTCTCTTCCCGCCCGCTTTGAAAAGGAGTTTCACGTGAAACACCACACCTTCCACGACCTTGTTGGAGTTGGATTAAGAACGCCTCACCTCGATTATTTTAGCCAAAACAAACCCAAGTTATCTTGGTTAGAAATCCACAGTGAAAACTATTTTCAACCCAACGCTGCAGAGCGCAATCAATTACAAGCATTGCGCGAGCAGTATCAAATTAGCTGCCATGGCATTGGTCTGTCACTAGGTTCGGTGGAACGTGTGAATCAAAAGCACCTTGCTCAACTTAAAGCGCTGATTGACTCAATCGACCCGATTCTTGTTTCTGACCATTTGAGTTGGAGTGAAAACGGCGGTCACTACTTTAATGACCTGCTTCCACTTCCGTATACGGAAGAAGCGCTCAAAGTGTTCACTCGTAACGTGAATGAAGTGCAGGATTATTTGCAACGCGAGATCTTGATAGAGAACCCATCTAGTTATGTGAAGTTTCAACATTCGACCATCAGCGAATGGGAGTTTCTTACCGAAGTGCAAAAGCGCACTGACTGTCGTTTATTGCTCGATCTAAACAATGTTTATGTTTCGGCGTTCAACCACGGTTTTGATTGCGACACATACCTAGATGCAATTCCAGCCGACAAAGTGGATGAGATTCACTTGGCAGGTTTTACCATCAAACAACTCGACAAAGGTGAGATATGGATTGATACCCATAGCCGCCCAGTTAGCGATGAAGTTTGGCAACTGTTCGCGCAGTGGACAAAAAAACATGGTCCACGTCATGCATTGATTGAATGGGATTTGGATATCCCCGCGCCAGAAGTCTTGCTCGGAGAAGCGCAGAAAGCATCCCGACTGCTGTTGCAAGGCACACTTCCAAGTGAACAAAGCGAACCAAGGAAGGCATCATGAATCTAGCCACCTTACAAAGCCAGTTTGCGAAAGCCCTACACTATCAAGCACTCGGTGAAGATTGCGATATTGCCAGTGATGAGTTTACCGCTGATGAACGCATGCAGATTTACCGCAATAACTTTATCGTAAGCTTAAGCGAAGTGTTGTCCGCTACCTACCCAATGGTTGAAGCGCTACTTGGTGAAGAATGCTTTGAACAGATGGCTCGCCAGCACGTTCTCACTTATCCATTGGAAGAGGGAAATGTGGTGCATTATGGCGAAGGCTTTCAAGACACCATCATGCAGTTTAGTCAGGTGATCGCACAAGCCCCTTACAGCCCTGAAGTAGCACGCTTCGAGTGGCATATCGACCTCGCTCGTCAAGCGCAGTATGAACAATCCAGTGCTGCACAATTAAAACCGCTTGCGTTACTTGGCGAAGTGAGTGAAGAGCAACAACCCGCTTTGGTTTTGCACCTCAAACAAGGCTGCCGCAGCTTTGACTCCAGTTATGCAGTATTTGATTTGTTCAGCGCGATTCAAACTGGGCAATTCGAACAACTTAATATCAACCAATTACAGCAAGGTGTCATCTCGATTCAAGCCAATGGAGAAGCCTTGTGTCACGCACTCGATGCCGATGTGTTCCAACTGCTGCAATGTTTAGAGCAGAAACAGAGTTTGAGCGAAATACCTGAAGTTTTACTCGCTCATCTCAATAGCATCATGGCACTCGATCTCGTTGACGGCTTTACATTGAAATCAATCTAAGGAGCACTCTATGACGGATACGGTTAAAAACTTAGTGAATCGGTACGACGATTTAATCAGCACCCTACAAGCTGGCTTTGTCCCTTTACTACTTCTCTTTTGTCGCTTGTGGGTTGCATGGGTATTCTTCAATTCAGGGCTAATCAAACTCTCGTCTTGGGATAGCACACTGTATTTATTTGAGTT
The DNA here is from genome assembly GCF_030248515.1 of Vibrio sp. D401a. NCBI lineage: Bacteria > Pseudomonadati > Pseudomonadota > Gammaproteobacteria > Vibrionales > Vibrionaceae > Vibrio > Vibrio sp. D401a. Next base: position 22,293 of record NZ_JAHGAI010000067.1, read on the forward strand.
GGAATACCAAGTGCCAATACTGCCATGGGAATTGGCGGCTTACTTAGGTACGGCTGCAGAATTGGTTCTACCTGTGTTCTTGGCACTAGGATTGATTACCCGCCCGATGGCTGCGATTCTGTTTGTGTTCAACATCATCGCCGTGGTCTCTTACCCGCTATTGTGGGAAAAAGGTTTCTATGATCACCAACTTTGGGGATTGATGATTCTTGTAGTAATTGTGTGGGGACCAGGACCATTGTCCCTCGACCACATACTGAAGAAGAAAATCACTCACTAAAAAAATCCCCGCGTGATGCGGGGATTTTTTTATTATTTATTTAAGTAAGCCAGTAGCTCTTCAGCTGAGATACCTTGCTTCGCGAGGTCTTTTGCCATCTGCTCTACTTGCTCGCCTTTACGTGATTCAATCACTTGCTGAAATTGATACACAAGATCACGTAATACCGGCACTGGAACTTGTTTTGCCGCGCTACGAATGCGCTCAGAGCTTTGGTTACCTAATTCGTTAAGCAACTTACCAAACATCACCTTTTCTGGTGACTCTTCCATTTGCTCTAGGATACGAGCCATTTCATACGTGGTTAACGACATTACTTTATGAGTTCCGTTATGGTGTCGAGAAAAGTTTGAACGACAAATATACACGCGTTAGGTACATTGGAAAATACTAAATTACCGAGTTTTACGCATTCGCCAATTTCGCATGCCAGTTCTTACCTGCTTTGCTAAACAGAATCACCAAAGCTGGAAGCAATACCCACATATGAATCGCAATCAGAGTTTGTGGATCCAGTGATAAACGCTGTAGCGTACCCACCAACAAACCAGAGCCACTCATTTGGAACAAACCAAGCAATGCAGCCGCAGTACCCGCTTTATCACCAAACGGTTCTAACGCTTTACCAGCTGCTGCGCCAAGAATCCAAGCGAAGCCAACCGATGAGATAAAGATTGGCAGCATGAAAGACAGTGCCGTATTGTGCTCTTTCATCACCATCATGATCACGCCAGCAATTGCCAGTAAGCAGATACCAACAACCAGTGAATTGTGTGTGCCCCAGCGATCCATGAACTTAGGCGCAAGCATACAAGCAGCAATGTTGAACGCCGCATTCAGACCAAACCAGAAGGTGAATTCATTCATCGATAGTCCCATGCCTGTCATCAACACTACAGGTGCAGACGTTACATAAGCAAGAATGACCGCCATCGCCATCAAACACAGTGAAGCGTGGAAGATGAATGATGGTGTGCTCAAGACTGCCCAGTAGCGGCTCAGTTTAAATACCGCCTGCTTTTCTGTTGCAGGGTTGGTTTCCTTCATTCCAAAGAACATCATCGCTCCTGCAATTACAGCGAAACCCGCCATAAAGCTGAAGTTTGCACGCCAATCAAATTGTTGGGTTAACCAACTACCAAGGATCGGTGCCAGTGCCGGGATAAAGCAGATCGCACCGTTAAGGTAGCTGATCATCTTGCCGCTTTTCTCCGGACCAAAGATATCGCGAACTGTTGCAAAGGCTGCTACAGATGTTGCACACGCACCTAAGCCTTGTAGCAAACGAGCCATCAACATCCACTCAATATTTTGAGCACTCCACGCCAATAAAGCACTCAATGCGTAGATGGTGATGCCGCCCAATGCAACAGTTCGACGTCCGAGTTTATCTGCCAAGGGACCAGCGAACAGCTGACCAACACCCATAGCAAATAGGAACCAAGTGATGGTGTCTTGTGCCAATGCATTTTCTACCTGAAAAGTGGACGCGATAAGAGGCAAAGCAGGTAGATAGATATCAATCGCAAGCGGACTGAATAGAACTAACATGGTCAACAGCGCCATCTGTTTTTTGCTATTTGTAATATGGCTAGACACAAAACACTCCAAATTGAACAAGAACTTTTGAGCAAAGCTTAATCATCTGATGATATGAATGGAAATGATGTATACTCATGACCATTATTCCAATGGGGAAAATCACTGTGAACGTAGAGAAACTGGCACGTATCGACCTCAATTTGCTGGTCTGTTTTAAAGTGCTGATTGAAGAGTTGAATGTTACCCGAGCCGCCCACCGACTGTGCTTGAGTCAGTCTGCCGTGAGCAAATCCTTAGCGAAATTACGTACCCAATTTGATGATCCCCTATTCACTCGAAACTCACACGGATTGACGCCAACACCACGCGCATTGTTCCTTAAACCGAAACTGGATCTGTTGATAAACCAACTTGAGGTGCTGACTCAACCCGAAGAGTTCTCACCACAAAGCAGTGAGTACCGCTTTCAAATCGCAGCGGTAGAGAGTGTCTACCCGTTGATTCTTCCCCACTTCTTACCGGCGATATTCCAACAAGCGCCAGGCGTGACCATTAGTACCCACTCTTGGTCGGAACAAACGTTCAAGATGATTCAGCGTGGTGAGATCGATTTGGGCATGACAGGCCGAGATATCGACATCAACGACGCCAAGCTAACCATGTTGCCGCCAGATGACATTTGCGAACAGGAAATCTATCGCGACCACCAGATGTGTATCGTACGTAAAGACCACCCGGCTTTGAGTGGTAATTGGAACTTAGAAGCTTACCTAGCCCTGCGTCATGTTCAGGTACGTTGTGATGGCAACGACCGTTGGTTACTCGACTATCGTTTAGCCGACATTGGTCGTGAACGTGATATTGCGGTAACCGTCCCGGACTTTAACAGCGCCGCCAGTTTATGCTCTTACACCGATTTTGTGTTTACCGCGCCAAGCCACTTTGTGAAGCTGGCAGCCAAACAACATGACATGGCATTGCTGCCTCTTCCACTCGAATTCCCTCCAATGGCTTACACTTTGTTCTGGCACCGAGACAGAGAGAATGACCCAGCTTTGACTTGGTTGCGTACCATGATCACGAAAAAAACCGATCATCTTAGATAAAAATCCTGAACGCAATTTGCTCTATTAATGTAATATGAGTAGCTTAACAGTCGATAGTCCTTTTTGGCTCATCTATGGCCTGTTGTACTCCGGCTCTATTGAAGTGATTGCGAACCTCAATAGACTCAAAAACTGCATGAAGCAGATGGAAACAGCTCCCACACCTGAGCATGAAGGAGCGGTAATTTGAAGGAATAACACAGATGCACAACAATACCCTAAGCCGCGTGAATGCAATTCGCGAATGGCTAGCACAACATAATATTGATGCCCTACTTGTCCCACATGAAGACGAGTACTTGGGCGAATACGTACCGGCGCACAACGAGCGTTTACATTGGCTAACTGGTTTTACCGGTTCTGCTGGTGCTGCGGTAATCACCAAAGACAAAGCCGCTATCTTTGTTGATGGTCGCTACACGGTACAAGTCACTAAGCAGGTTCCTGCTGATCTATTCGAATACCGCCACCTGATTGAAGAGCCTGCGCTAGATTGGATTAAAGACCATCTTGCAAATGGCGCGTCTGTTGCAATCGACCCTCGCATGCACAACTCTGCTTGGCTCGACATGGCACAGGCAAAACTTGCAGGTGCACTTGAGCTTAAGGTTCTCGACAGCAACCCAATTGATGAGCTGTGGCACGACCGCCCTGCTCCTGTGGTTTCTGATGTTCGCCTAATGGCAACAGAAGCAGTTGGTCAATCAAGTGAAAGCAAACGTCAAGAAATCGCAGAGCTCGTGAAAAAAGCCGGTGCAGACAGCGCAGTGATCACAGCACTTGATTCTATCTGTTGGCTGCTCAACGTTCGTGGTCTAGATGTATCACGTCTTCCGGTTCTGCTTTCTCACGCGATTCTACACTCAGATTCAAGCGTGGAATACTTCCTAGATCCAGCTCGCCTACCTGCTGAGTTTGACGCTCACGTTGGTGCTGGCGTGACGGTTCATCACCCAGAAGCATTGCAAGCGCGACTAGAAACTCTAACTGGCAAGAATGTACTGGTTGACCCTGCGACAAGTAACGCATGGTTTAAGCTGGTTCTACAAAATGCTGGCGCATCAGTGGTGAGTAAAGCTGACCCATGCCTAATGCCAAAAGCAGCGAAGAACGCAGTTGAAATCGCAGGCATGAAAGCATGTCATATCCGTGATGGCGTGGCGATGAGTAAGTTCCTATCTTGGTTAGATGCTGAAGTCGTTGCGGGTAACCTGCATGATGAAGCGACGCTGGCTGACAAACTGGAAGCGTTCCGTAGCGAAGACCCGACGCTTATGGACCTTAGCTTCGATACTATTTCGGCAGCAGGTGGCAACGCGGCGATGTGTCACTACAACCACGAAAACCAACCTGAACCTGGCAAGCTAGAACTGAACACACTTTACCTAGTGGATTCAGGCGGTCAGTACCTAGATGGCACGACAGACATCACGCGTACCATCGCGATCGGTCAGCCTTCACAAGAGATGATTAAACAATTCACTCTCGCGCTAAAAGGTCACATCGGTGTTGCACGTGCACGTTTCCCGAAAGGCACACGTGGTTACCAAATCGATACGCTAGCTCGTCAGCACCTATGGGCGGAAGGCTACGATTACGACCACGGTACTGGTCACGGTGTTGGTCACTTCCTAAGTGTTCATGAAGGTCCGGCGAGCATTTCTAAGAAGCAAATCGACGTGCCTCTAACAGAAGGTATGGTGCTATCCAACGAGCCAGGTTACTACCGTGCAGATGCGTTTGGTATCCGTATCGAGAACCTAGAGCTTGTTGTTGAAACCCCAACTAACGGTGACTTCCCTGTTCTGTCATTTGAGTCGCTAACGCGCTGTCCAATCGACAAGCGCAATATCAACGTTGATATGCTAACTCGTCCAGAACTTGCTTGGCTGAATGATTACCATCAGAAAGTATGGGATGAGATCAGCCCGCTAGTTGAAGGTGATGTGAAAGAGTGGCTTCGTCAAGCAACGCTACCTGTAGCACACAGCTAGAAGCTAGAAGCTAGAAGCTAGAAGCTAGAAGCTAGAAAAAAGTAGAGGGTTGATGTTTTGCATCAACCCTCTTTTTTTGCCTATGTTTCACGTGAAACATAACGATGACCAGTAGCTTTCTTTGCTACTTAACCAGAATACGCCGAGTGCCAATCTCGCCATACTGGGTCAAAGCCTTTGGCTCGAATCATATCTTCCACAGAACCCGCGCTTCGCTCATCACTGATCTCAAACTGCTCGAGTTCAACATCATCCATCGCATACCCACCCGGCTGAGTTTTCGATGCAGCAGACATACTGGTAATGCCTAAAGGCAATGCGTTATCTCTGAACTTCGGTGACTCACGAGTCGATAATGACAACTCCACTTCTGGATTCAACAAACGATAAGCGCAAATCAGCTGAACAAGTTGCTTATCCGTCATGACTGATTTGGGTTGGAGCGCACCCTCACAAGGACGCAAACGCGGGAAAGAAATCGAGTAACGAGTCTGCCAATACGTGCGCTCAAGATAGTCCAAGTGCGCTGCCACATAAAAACAGTCGGTACGCCACTCTTCCAACCCTATTAAAACACCAATACCGATCTTATCAATGCCCGCCTTTGCAAGACGATCGGGTGTATCCAATCGGTATTCAAAATCCATCTTATTGCCACGCAAATGGTGCTCGGCGTAAGTCGAAGGATGATACGTTTCTTGATAGACCATCACCGCATCTAAACCCAATGTCTTGAGTTCGGCGTATTCGTCTTGATCCAGTGGCTGCACTTCCATCGCCAAATAATTAAAGCGCTTCTTAATCATCGGCACCATTTCGCGGAAGTATTTCATGCCCACTTTGGTTTCGTGTTCGCCAGTCACCAGCAATACGCTATCAAACTTCATGCGCTTGATGGCTTCAACTTCTGCTGCCACTTCGTCCCGATTCAAGGTACGACGCTTGATTCTATTCTCCATTGAGAAGCCACAATAAGTACAAGCATTGGCGCACAAGTTAGAAAGGTACAATGGAATATAAAGCGACATGGTATTACCAAAACGCTTGCGAGTTGCCGAGTATGACAGCTGCGCCATTTGCTCTAAGTACGCTTCAGCCGCTGGTGAAATTAGCGCTTTAAAGTCTTCCAAATCACGCTTGGGTTTATTCAATGCTCGCTCGACATCTTGTGCCGTTTTCGCGTAGATCGACATCGAGATGTCATCCCAATTAAGCTGCTTAAATTGTTCAACGAAGCTCATGTTTTCCTCGCTTATTAGCTAAACCAATCTAGGACTAAAGCTCATCTAGGAATGACGTCAGTGGACTCGACGCAACCGCATGAGAAACCTTACCTGCAAGTCCGGCTTCATAAGCCATACGCCCGGACTCTACCGCCAATTTAAATGCCTTCGCCATCGCAACGGGATCGCTCGAAGCTGCAATCGCGGTATTGACGAGCACGGCATCCGCGCCCATTTCCATCGCACGCGCAGCATGTGAAGGAGCACCGATACCCGCATCCACAACCACAGGAACATTAGCTTGGTCGATGATGATCTCTAGGAAGTCGTGAGAAACTATCCCTTTGTTAGAACCGATCGGCGCACCTAATGGCATGACCGCTGCACAACCCACTTCTTCCAATCGTTTACACAGAACCGGGTCAGCATGACAGTAAGGAAGGACAATGAAGCCCTCACGAACCAGTTGCTCAGCGGCAGCAAGTGTCTCAATTGGATCAGGCATCAAGTACTTCGGGTCTGGATGAATTTCCAGTTTTAACCAGTTAGTGCCCAACGCTTCTCGCGCCAGTTGTGCAGCAAACACAGCATCTTTAGCATTCTTTGCACCCGAGGTGTTCGGCAATAAGTTCACCCCCGCTTGTACTAACGGCAGCAAAATATCGTCTTGTTGGTCGTTCACATCCACACGCTTCAACGCCATGGTCGCAAGTTGAGAACCCGATACTTGAATCGCTTCTGCCATTAATCGGCTGTTGGCAAACTTCCCTGTTCCCGTGAACAGTCTTGATTCGAATTGTTTATCACCAATTTTAAGCATCGACGTTAACCCCCTGCGATCGCTTGAAACAGAGAGATGCTATCTCCCTGTGAAAGAACTGTGCTAGCCCACTCACTGCGCGGCACAACATTGTTATTAATTGCAAAAACGCAACCCATTTCAGGCAGCGCAAATTGACTAATGATTTGCTGTAGATTCGACTTACTGGCAACTTGATGCGACTGGTCATTGATGACAATAGTGATCACATCTAAGTCAGCAGCGGTCATTTGTGTTGTTTGTTGTTCTGATAACGTCATTGCTTCCAACTCTCTTAATTCTGCCCATTACTCGTAAGCTAAATCTGAGCACACACTTGGCACTGTTTGTCTTTGCTTATTGCCATGGTTTGCCATTGCAGTTTCAATCCATCAAACAGGTGTAGCTTGGCAGTCTCGACATGAAACTTTCCCGTCGCCAGTTTTTGAATTGCCGCTATCGCTTGGTAGTTACCAAGTGTCCCCACCACCGGACCGACGACACCGCTCTCACTGCACTTTTGCGTTTGCGGTAATTCGTCGAACGGATACAAACAGCGGTAACAGCCTTTACTCTGCGCTTCTTGTTCACTTGGTGTTTGGTAATCAAAAACAGCGAATTGCCCTTGCCAACCAATTGCCGCCGCCGAGATGAGCGGCGTATTTTGCTCGAAACAAACTTGGTTAATTAGCTGGCGCGTTGGCATGTTATCGCTGCAGTCGAGCACCACATCCGTTAGCATCACCTCAAGCTGCAGCTGTCCTTTGTCTAATCGCTTATTGAGAGCACGAACTTGAATCATAGAATTAAGGTCAGTCAGTTGCTTTACAGTCGCTTTTGTTTTCGCAACTTGGATGTCTTGCTCACGATAAATGATCTGACGTTGTAGGTTACTGCTAACAACTTCATCGTCATCAACCACAACCAATTTACCAACACCCGCTGATGCCAAGTACAAACTCGCTGCGCTCCCTAACCCACCACAACCGATGATCAGCACATGCGATTTGCTCAAGCGCTCTTGCCCACTTTCAGTAATTTCAGGCAGAGCGACTTGGCGTTGATAGCGAAGGAACTGCTTATCCGTGAGCATGCTCGCCTCTCTTGGTATTCGCTAATTCACTATTCTGAACAGTAAACGTTAGCTGTCTTCCCTTCATCAGTTGGGCGAAGAACTCGATAACGAATTGAGGTGATTCTGCCAAGGTAATAGCACGCACAACTGCCAAACTAGAAACACCTGTTTGCCAAACTTGGTCAGCATTAGATTGATCAATGCCACCAATTGCGACAGTCGGAAAGCCTCGTACATAACCACTTACTTGTTTGTCTTTTGCAGGACGGATAGCCAGTTCTTTGTTTCCGTAAGGAATGCTATCAATCAGCTTTTGATACAGAGCCAAGCGAACCAAACCTTGTGGTTTCGATGGCATCTGTTTTGTGGTGGTTGGGAAAATATGCCCTAGCGCGATGTAGCTAGGATGAATTTGTACGATGCGCAGTAGTTCGTAATAACCATGAGTAGAAAGACCAAGACGAATGCCGGCTTTGGTTAGCTGAGCCAAATTCGATTCTTCTATGTCTTCTTGTCCTAGGTGAACGCCATAAGCGCCATGCTTGATTGCCAACTGCCAATAGTCATTGATGAACACTTGTGCTTGATACTGACGACCTAGCTCAATTGCTCGAATGATCTGTTGTTCTAAATCGGCTTGTTGTGGGTTCTTGATTCGCAGTTGAATAGTGTTGATGCCGAGTGGCAGTAGACGCTCAATCCAATCAACATCATCAACAACTGGATAGAGCCCCAGACTTTGCTTAGTTAGAGTTGGAAAGCTAACGCTCTCACCTTGTGCAGACCAACCAACTTGAATACCTAGTCGGTTATCCTCCAGTACAGGTGTGGGGAAATCATCAAATTGGTCAGCCCACTGAACGGATCGTTCCTCGTCAAGGTTGTCATTCAACAGTGTTTCACGTGAAACATTCGCTTGTTGAGTTAGCATTCCTCGAGCAAGTGTTAACGCATCTTCGATAGGAAAATCGAGTACTGTCAGCGTTACTATCCAAGCAAGGTGATGTTCGGGATCGAACATTGCGTTGGGTTTGGACTTAATGGAAAGCGCTCTCACTTCGTTGTTAATTGGGTGACGCCAGATATCAAGCTGAAGCACTTTCTCCTTTTCATCGGATACCTGCGTATCAGCAATGCCAATATAAATCGCTTTCGACGGTTGCTTAGCACACGCTTCTACTGATAAAGCAGAGCGGTAATAGAGCACCAATGAACTCTCATGCTCAGAGTCATAACCATCAATAAGATCTGTCGTTATGCGTGTGGTCTGTTGGTCGCGAACAAGCTGAATAGATTGAGTTGCGCTCACACCCAACTCAATGTCTTCGATGCTAAAACCCTGTTCTTTCGCCAACAACAAACATTGCTGAACTAAACCTGTTAGTTCTATCAATGATGACGGAATAAGGATTTTGCTCATTAGTCACTTACCTCGGCATGTGCTGCTGGGTGGTATAACTCAGAACCTGTATCTCTAAATTCTTGCGATTTCTGACGCATCCCCTCAAGAGGGTCATCCAGCATTTTGATTGAGATAGCTTGGTCCGCAGCAACTTGCTCAGTGTCTTTCGCATACTCTCGTACCTCTTGCGAGATCTTCATCGAGCAGAACTTTGGTCCACACATCGAACAGAAGTGAGCAACTTTGCCGGACTCTTGAGGCAAGGTTTCATCATGGAAAGCACGAGCAGTATCTGGGTCAAGTGACAAGTTGAATTGGTCTTCCCAGCGGAACTCGAAGCGAGCTTTAGAAAGCGCGTTATCACGAACTTGTGCACCAGGGTGCCCTTTTGCTAAATCAGCGGCGTGCGCAGCAAGCTTGTAAGTGATCATGCCAACCTTCACGTCTTCTTTGTTTGGTAAGCCAAGATGCTCTTTAGGCGTTACGTAGCAAAGCATCGCACAGCCATACCAACCAATCATGGCTGCGCCAATACCTGAAGTAATATGGTCGTAGCCAGGAGCAACGTCTGTCGTCAGTGGACCAAGCGTGTAGAACGGAGCTTCATGACAATGCTCTAGCTGCTCTTCCATGTTCTCTTTGATCATGTGCATTGGAACATGACCCGGACCTTCAATAATCACCTGTACGTCGTATTCCCACGCTATCTTGGTCAACTCACCAAGAGTGCGAAGCTCTGCAAATTGCGCTTCGTCGTTAGCATCGGCTACCGAGCCAGGGCGCAGGCCATCACCGAGAGACAGTGCCACATCGTACTTAGCACAGATTTCACAGATCTCTCGGAAATGGGTGTATAAGAAGCTTTCTTGGTGATGCGCTAAACACCATTTCGCGATGATAGAACCGCCACGAGAGACGATGCCAGTAACGCGTTTAGCCGTCATTGGCACATAACGAAGTAATAAACCGGCATGGATAGTGAAGTAGTCAACGCCCTGCTCTGCTTGCTCGATCAGAGTATCGCGCATCACTTCCCAGTTAAGGTTTTCAGCAACACCATTCACTTTCTCAAGCGCTTGGTACATAGGTACGGTACCGATAGGAACCGGACTGTTACGTAGAATCCACTCGCGAGTTTCGTGAATGTTACGACCCGTAGAGAGATCCATAACGGTATCTCCACCCCAGCGCGTTGCCCATACTAACTTTTCTACTTCTTCCTCAATCGAAGAAGTGACCGATGAGTTACCGATGTTGGCGTTCACTTTGACCAAAAAGTTACGTCCAATGATCATCGGTTCAGATTCGGGGTGGTTGATATTAGAAGGGATAATTGCGCGACCTTCGGCAACTTCTTTACGCACAAACTCGGCGGTAATATCTTTAGGTAGGTTCGCTCCGAAGCTTTGACCCGGATGCTGTTGATTCAGCACTTCATCGCGGTATTGAGCACGCCCCATATTTTCACGCAGGGCGATGTATTCCATTTCCGGGGTGATTATACCCTTGCGAGCATAGTGCAATTGAGTCACGCACTGCCCATCTTTGGCACGTCGAATACGTGGCAGATTTCCGTAACGAAGCTCGTCTAGAGTTTCATCTTCTAGGCGCTCTTTGGTGTATACCGAGCTTACTTCATTAAGTAGTTCAGTATCGGCACGCTCTTCAATCCACCCTTCTCTCAGCTTAGGTAAGCCGTTGTAGAGGTCTATGGTGTGTTCTGGATCTGTGTATACACCCGAGGTATCGTAAACACGTACTGGCTCATTAGGCTCGAAAATAGGCGCTTCTTTTGTACCTCCAATAAGGCTATCAGCGAGTGATATTTCACGCATTGGCACACGGATATCGGGACGTGAACCCTCTACGTAGACTTTGCTTGAATTTGGGTACGGTTGTACCGAGAGTGTATCAATGAACTGTTTTGCTTCCAGTCTCGCTTGCTTGCGACTCGACATAGCATTTTTCCTTGCTTTGTTATGCTTAGATAAAAAGTATTGGGATAAAAATGCTTGGCGGATAGATGCGACAAGAGGAATCGAATTAAGGACAAGTTGAGCGGATGCTCTTCGTCTATAACAACATTCGACTATTTGATAGGTCTACCAGATAGAACTCTGGTGTAGATATCTTCTCTTGTTCCCTTCGCAGATTCTAATCTGATCAGGTTCAACGGATCCCGAATTAACGGTCTCAGCCTTATGGCACTCCGACAAGTGAAATCAGTATATAAAAACGGCTTGGTTAAACCAAGCCGACCTGATTAAGATTTGAGTGTTTTTGCTAGCTACGCATCAATAATTGGAAACCAATCCACGCAGCTGAAATGCTTAACACGACATTCAGCAATACGTTCAAGCCCATCTTAAAGAAAGCGCCCTGCTGCATAAGCAACACGTTATCCATCGAGAAAGTAGAGAATGTGGTTAATGCGCCCAAAAAGCCAAGGCCGATGATTTGACGCCATGGGTCAGTGACCATTAACTCAGTTTCAAAAGCAGCAATCAGTAGACCCATAATAAATGAGCCAACAACGTTAACCGTTAATGTACCGTATGGAAAACCACGACCAAGTAGCATCACACACAGTTCAGAAATTAAGTAACGAGAACATGCACCAAATGCGCCGCCTAATGCAATAAAACCCAAAATGGATAGTTGCCCCATAATTCCCCCAGAAAAGTTAATGGCGACATTGTAATCAAATTTACGACAATAGTGATTATACAATCTTAGAATCCAGCAAAGTAATAGCGCTTAAAACTTATCAAGATTTAAAAAGTTACAGGAGTCACTTTACTTCGATGTACCCCATCAAACCTGTCTTCATATGTTCAATCACATGACAATGGTACATCCAACGCCCTGGGTTATCTGCAACAAATGCCGCTTTCGCACTGCCGTTTTTTCCAAGTAAGACCGTATCGGTATGAAACGGTACATCGAGTTTTTTACCGTCTAATTCAAGAACGGTAAATGTGTGTCCATGCAGATGAATAGGATGATGATATTGGGTGACGTTCTTAAGGTTGAAGATATAGGTTTTTCCAAGCTCCAATGTTGAAAGCGGCGCAGGAATATTATCTTTACTCATTCCCTCCCAAGCTCGTTTGTTCATCAGCCAAAACTTAGGTATCGCTTTGCCCGATTTATCGGTGGGAGTGATCGCCCCTTCCCATTCAAACACATAATCAATTTGTTCCGCATTTTTCAAATCAAGATCTGGCACTGGGTTAAGAGGCAATAAAGGCAGTTTCTGATTGGTCGGCAGGTCAGACTCAACAACTTCGAACTCACACAAAGGGAATGGGAAGCGCCCTTTCATTTGACGCACATAAACACGTTCTCCTGCCTTCGGAGCAATCAATCCGACATCTAACCTCATTCCCGGACCAATTTTGTGTTGAGTGAGCTTATAAGGCGTTTTAACAGGATTACCATCAATAGCAATAACCCAAGCTTCTGCTCCCTCGAGAGCGATCGGATAAGTAATGGTGTTATCGACATTAGCAATTCTTAATCGCGTGGTAGCATTCTGCTTCAGCTTATAAACAGGCTCATGAACACCGTTAACGCTACTCCACTCTCCTGGCGTTCCCATGCGTGCACTCAAGCGCGGCACCATTAGATTCTTCCACTGGCCTTGTTTGTCTAAATGCCAATGCTTGAGGACGACTTCATGCTCTTCATCAAACTGAACAGGGTCTGTCTCTTCAACGATAATTAGCCCGACTAAGCCCATCCCAAGCTGCTTAACACTATTCATGTGTGGGTGATACCAAAATGTGCCCGCATCTGGCGGTGTAAATTCATAAACGAATGTTTCACCCGGCATAATAGGTGGCTGGCTCAAGAAAGGGACACCATCCATTTCAATAGGGATTCGCAAGCCATGCCAGTGGATTGTAGTCGGCTCTGAAAGCTTGTTAGTAAACCGAATAATAACTTTCTCGCCTTGGCGACAACGAATCGTAGGAGCTGGAATCGAACCATTAAACGCGAGTACATCCGTATTAAATCCTGGTACTAATTCAGCAATAGAAGGCTCTGCAGTGATGTCGTATATATGCTGACCTTGTTTGTTAGTGCTCTTAGATAGAGAACATGCAGGCAGAACGGTAAGCGCAGAGATCGCTAGGGAAGATTGAAGAAAGCGTCGACGAGATATATCCATGTATTTAGTCACTCATTATTCCAATTGATGTGAGTGTAACTAAATATTAATAATGATTCTCAGTTATCTTTTAAAGATGTGCAGTCATAATGCTTAGATTCAGAGATTATAAATAAGGATCTATATTTAATGGTCACTAACAAGATAGTAAGCACCCACACACATATAGCAAGCAAGTAAAAGAGAGCGGTTTAAGAAGAAGAGAGCCTAATGGTAAATAAGGCTAAAGCAAATAGGAAATTGAAGGCTCTAGAAACGACGAAAGCCTTGCTATTTCTAGCAAGGCTTTCTAAATAAGTGGCGGAG
>NZ_JAHGAI010000068.1:0-34133 GCF_030248515.1 Vibrio sp. D401a
TGGCTCTGGCTCTGGCTCTTCAGAGCTTAATTCCTGTTCTAGTAAGTCAAGAGGACTTTCTTGCGATTCAAACTCTTCATCAAGTAAAGCACTAAAATAGTCATCTAGCGCTTGCTCACTCGAAAGTACTGGCTCATGTTCACTCATCAATTGCTAACCTCTCTAGATAGATCAGCAACTGTTTATAAGCAAAGACCCCTCGGCTTCCTGATGCAAAGTGCGACGCTGGTAAGCGCTTCAAACTTGCATCTCTGAATTTGGTATCAATTGGCACTGCTGAAGTCCAAACCTTGTCTGGGTAATCTTTCTTCAACTGTGTCAATGTCTGCAAAGATGCTTTGGTACGTTTGTCATACATCGTAGGTACGATCGTTACTTTAAACTCATCTTTGCGAGACTTTTGCATGATGGTTAAAGTGCGAATCATCCGTTCCAAACCTTTCATCGCCAAAAATTCAGTTTGGACTGGAATCAAAATTCGATCGCTTGCAGCAAGTGCATTTACCATCATTACACCAAGTATTGGCGGGCAATCAATCAGCACATAATCGTAATCTTGTTCGACTGCTTGTAGGGCTCTTTTTAAGATCAGCCCCATGCCGCTGCGATTCCCCATCACTCGATCAAGCGTCGCTAATGACATATGGGCAGGGATAATATCGATGCCTTCAACCTGAGTTTCAAGAATCAATGGACGAACTGTACTACTGTTAAACGTTCTTAGCTGGAAAAGGTCGAACAAGCTTGAACTCACCGCATCTGGGTCAAAGCCAAGGTAGGTCGTCAACGATGCATGAGGGTCGGTATCAACCATCAATACACGATGCCCTTTTTGGCTTAACAAACCAGCTAACGTCACAGTCGATGTCGTTTTTCCTACACCACCTTTTTGGTTAGCTACACTCCAAACGATCATGATTTTTCCTACGCTAAGCCAACTTCGACCAACATGCGCTCTGCAATACGTTCTAAAGGTAGGTCTTCTGTTGAGATCCCTGCTTTAGCGACGGCTTGAGGCATGCCATATACGACGCAGCTTTCTTCATCCTGCGCCCAAATTGTCGAGCCAGCAGACTTAAGCATGCGTGCACCTTCTCGACCATCTGCCCCCATGCCGGTTAGCACCATTGAAAGTACTTTATCACCATAAATTTTCGCAGCAGAACCAAAAGTAACGTCAACACATGGTTTGTAGTTCATTCGATCGCCGCCATCGATAATACGAAGGCGTGCGGCTCCCGCTCTACCATCCACCATCATCTGCTTACCACCTGGTGCGAGGTACGCTACACCAGCTTGCAGCACGTCGCCATCAGCCGCTTCTTTCACCTGAATCTTACACAGAGAATTCAAACGACTTGCGAAAGCTGCTGTGAACGTCGCTGGCATATGCTGAATCAGAACAATTGGGTGTGGATAATTAACCGGCAGTTTGGTGAGAATTTTCTGCAGTGCCACCGGACCACCTGTAGAGGTGCCAATTGCCGTTAGTTGATATTTCTTACCTGAAGCTCTGAACTTTGCCGCTACCGGTCGTCCAGTCGCTGGCGTCGCCGTTCCGTTAGTACGTAAAGCAGTTGGGCGAGCAGCGGTGCTGCTTGGCGTCGCTGCAGGCTTTGCAATTGGGCGACGCATAAACGCGCGCTTGGCTGCAATCTGAATAACGCGCTGCTGTAGCAATGTCACTGCTTCATCACGGTTGCGTGCAATGTCTTCAAATTTCTTTGGAAGGAAATCAAGAGCACCTGCGTCCAACGCATCAAGGGTCGCTTTTGCACCATCATGCGTCAAAGATGAAAACATCAATATTGGCGTTGGTGCTGCCGCCATGATTTCGCGAACTGCGGTGATGCCATCCATCACCGGCATTTCGATATCCATTGTAATGACGTCGGGCTTTAGCGTTTTCGCTTTTTCAACAGCCTCTCGGCCGTTTACTGCAACGTCAATAACTTCAAGGCGCGATTCTGAATTGATGATCTCGCTTACGCGACGTCGAAAGAAACTAGAATCATCAACAACTAATACTTTAATCGCCATTTTTATCCTTTATATCTTTCTACTCAACTTAAATACGAGACGCAGCTGCGTATTGTTTGAGTAGGTCTGGCACGTCTAGAATCAATGCAATGTGACCATCGCTGGTAATCGTCGCACCCGCCATGCCTGGCGTGCCTTGTAGTAAGTTGTCTAGTGGCTTGATAACCACTTCTTCTTGACCTATTAAAGTATCCACTACGAAGCCAACTCGTTGACTGCCTAGCTGAACGATAACAACATGTCCATGGCCAGAACGCTCTGCGACTTTTGTGCCACGTTGCGCCAACCAATTCTGTAAGTAGAACAGAGGAAGCGATTTATCACGTACGATAATCGTCAACTGACCATCAACAACGTTAGTACGACTTAGGTCAAGGTGGAAAATTTCATTAACCGATGCTAACGGTAGTGCAAATGGATGCCCACCGACGCCAACCATTAGGGTTGGAAGAATTGCTAGCGTTAGCGGTACTTTGATGGTGATCTTCGTACCCTTACCTAGCTCAGAATCGATATCGATTGAACCATTCAAGGTATTGATCGCAGTCTTAACCACATCCATGCCAACACCACGACCTGAGATGTCTGAGATCTTCTCTTTACTAGAGAAGCCTGGAGCAAAGATGAGGTTGAAACACTCTTTGTCCGACAGGCGTGCTGCAGCATCTTCGTCCATCATGCCGCGTTTCACCGCAATACCACGAAGCTTATTCGGATCCATACCGCCGCCATCATCGACGATAGCCAGTTCGATATGATCACCTTCTTGAGATGCTGACAAGATCACTTTACCAGTACGAGACTTACCCGCCCTCGCTCGGTCATCAGGCATTTCGATACCATGGTCAACTGAGTTTCGTACTAAGTGGATCAGTGGATCCGCAAGCGCCTCTACAAGGTTTTTGTCTAGATCGGTTTCTTCACCGCGCATTTCCAGCACGATGTCTTTTTGTAAGTTACGCGCCAAATCACGTACAACGCGAGGGAAGCGGCCAAATACTTTCTTGATCGGCTGCATACGTGTCTTCATCACCGCGCCTTGAAGGTCTGCAGTAACGACATCTAAGTTCGCAACAGCTTTCGACATTTCTTCGTCATTGCTGTTTAAACCAAGACTTAATAGTCGGTTACGAACCAAGACTAACTCACCAACCATGTTCATGATGGTATCAAGGGTTGATGTATCTACACGAACGGTCGCTTCAGCTTGAGGCTTCTTAACTGCAGGAGCCGCTGCTTTTGGCTCTTCTTTTACGGCAACGGGTTTTGCTTCCGGCTTAGGTGCTGGAACCGGAGCTGAAACTGGTGCAGGTGCAACAGAAGGTTGAGTAGGTGCAGCTGGTTCGCTAGTTGAGTTTGCGGAAGCTGGCTTAGTCGCAAAATCAAGCTCTTCGATAGAAGGGCCTTTGCCTGAACCATGTAGCTCATCCAACAGCTTTTCAAACTCTTCATCGGTCATCAAATCACTGTCTGCAGACGGAGCTGTTGGCGCTGTTGGCGCTGGAGTAGCTGGTTCTGGAGCTTTAGGTGTTTCAGGTTCAGTTGCAAAGCTTGATGCAGATGGGCTTTTACCAGCACCATGTAGTTCATCCAGTAGACGCTCGAACTCATCGTCTGTGATATCACCACTATCCACTGGTGCGCTTGCAACTGGTGCTGCTGCAGGCTGTGCAGCGTGTGCGCCTGGAGCACTACCTTTACCATGCAACTCGTCCAGAAGCTTTTCGAACTCGTCCTGCGTAATCTCATCAACAGAGCTTGCACTAACGCTTTCAACTGGCGCTGACACTGGTTCTGGAATAACGACTGGCTCAGGTTCAATAACAGGTTCTGGTTCAGCAACAGGAGCAACGGCGACCTCATCCTCAGACTCAGGTCGACATAGACGATGTAGCTCTTCAAGTAACGCCGGATCCGCGGCTTCTAGAGCATCACGATCTTGAACTGCTTGGAATTGAGTATTAACAGTATCCAGTGCTTTTAGCATGGTATCCATCAAACTCGGAGTTACGGAACGTTGGCCATTTCGCAACACATCAAATACGTTTTCTGCACCGTGACAGGTATCAACCAGTTCGGCTAGCGACAGGAATCCCGCTCCACCCTTTACTGTGTGGAACCCACGGAAAATAGCGTTCAGTAGATCTTTATCTTCAGGGTTATTTTCTAACTCTACAAGTTGCTCAGACAGCAACTCCAGAATTTCTCCGGCTTCAATTAGAAAGTCCTGAAGAATATCTTCGTCTAAATCGTAGCTCATACGTTACCTTTAAAATCCAAGACTGGACAATAAGTCATCGACTTCGTCCTGCGATGAAACTGCATCTTCCCTCAATTCTGGGTGAAGAATTGGGCCTTCCGCTTCACTTGAGCATTTTTGCTTTGTGTCAGAAGCTTCAACAGGTTTGTTAGCTGTTTCTTCTTCTGGTTTGTTATTCGAAAAGACCGTCAATATTTCCACTAAACGCCCTTCCACCTCATTCACGAGTGTAATTACTCTGCGAATGATTTGACCAGTTAAGTCTTGGAAGTCTTGCGCCATTAGAATTTCGGTTAGTTGACCACGTAATTCTGTACTGTCACCTTCAACTTGAACGAGGAGTTCATCGATGCGGTGGCAGAGGGCTTTAAACTCACTTAATTCAATTCGACCGTGCATGAGTTCGTTCCATTGAGGACGAACTTGCTGTAAGCAGTTATTTAAGTTGTCCGCCATCGGTAGGCAACATTCCACTGCATCCATCGTTTTGTTTGCAGCCAGTTCAGTTTTCTCGATCACGTACTGGAGACGGTCCCTTGCATCTGGGATTTCATCTTTAGCGATTTCCGTCATACGTTGATCGATATTGAACTGCCTCAATGAGTCATGAAGGTCACGTGTAAGAGTTCCGATTTCTTGAAGCATCGGATTTCCTTTCCCTTCATATATGGAAGCAACCAGCGCATCTGCTTGTTCTTGCTCTCCATTTTCTAATAACTGGACGAGAGACTTCGCCTGCTCTAGTGAGATCATCCTGAATAGACCCTTTTACGTTTTGCTCTTTCTGATTACTACATTATGTTAAGTGAGCCATCTATTTTTAGATTTAAAGTATTTGACGACTCAGCTAACGAGTAAAAGTAAGGACTTATAAACGTTCGAAAATTTTATCGAGTTTTTCTTTTAGTGTTGCCGCTGTAAATGGCTTAACGATGTAACCGTTAACACCAGCTTGAGCCGCTTCAATGATCTGTTCACGCTTTGCTTCAGCCGTAATCATAAGCACAGGAAGATGCTTCAATTCAGCATCTGCACGAATGTGTTTTAGAAGGTCAATACCCTGCATTCCTGGCATGTTCCAGTCAGTTACAACGAAATCGAAGTCACCTTTTTTCAGCATTGGTAATGCAGTTAAACCATCATCTGCCTCTTGGGTGTTATTGAAACCCAAGTCACGAAGTAGGTTTTTGACAATACGGCGCATTGTTGAGAAGTCATCAACAATAAGGATCTTCATGTTTTTATTCAAAATTGCCTCCACTGAATCAAAAATCAGTGTTTTTAGTCATTTTGTGTCCACGCACTCAACTTAGTGCGTAAACGTTGCATCGCTTGGCTTAGTATCTGGCTAACGCGAGACTCACTCACACCTAATACATCACCAATTTCTTTCAAATTAAGTTCTTCGTCATAATAAAGCGAAAGTACCAAAGCTTCACGCTCAGGAAGCTGTTTTATTGATTCAACCAGTGCTTTTCTAAACGATTCATTAGCCACACCTTTGAATGGATTATTGTCATCCGAATCTTCGGCTGGCGTTATGACATCATCAGAGACGCCCAGATCTTCGATACCTATGAGCTTGGAGCAATTAATATCCGTCAACGCGTTATGGTATTGCTCTATTGTAAGCCCCATATGAGCCGCAACTTCAGCATCACTAGGATCTCGATTCAGCTGAGCCTCTAGCTCTGCTATCGCTTGATTAATCTCTCGATTATTTTTATGAACAGAACGTGGTACCCAATCCCCTTTGCGAATGTCATCTAACATCGCACCACGGATTCGAATACCTGCGTATGTTTCAAAGCTCGCACCTTTAGAACCATCATAATTCTGCTGAGCTTCGATAAGACCGATCATTCCGGCTTGGATTAAATCCTCAACCTGAACACTCGGCGGTAAACGGCCTAACAGGTGGTGAGCAATACGTTTGACCAGCACAGAATAACGTTCAATGAAAGCCTGCTGGCTATTGACGTTGCCACGCTGATCATAAGTAAGCGCTTTATTCACCAAAAGGGTCCTCTGAGAATTCATTACGATGCAGCAATCTTTCTACAAAAAATTCTAAGTGGCCACTTGGCGTTTTTGGAATCGGCCAAGTCAGTGCCTTGTTCGCTAATGAGCTGATTGCTAAAGCAGCTGGTGAGCGAGGAAAAGCATCCACTACGATTTTTTGCTTCTTAACTGCTTGTCGTACTTTATCATCTAATGGAATACATGCTACGAGTTCAAGGCTCACATTCAAGAATCGCTCTGTGACTAGCGTCAACTTTGCGAATAATTCTCTGCCTTCACGATAACTCCTGACCATATTTGCAACAACTTTAAAGCGTTGAACTTGATGTTCTTTGCTTAAAAGCTTGATCAGTGCATAAGCATCAGTGATTGAAGTTGGTTCATCACAAACGACTACAACTACATCTTGAGCTGCTCGTGAAAAACTGATAACCATATCAGAAATACCCGCAGCTGTATCAATCAGTAACACATCCATTTCATCTTCAAGGCTACCAAAAGCACGAATCAAACCCGCATGTTGAGCCGGTGACAATTCCGTCATGCTTTGTGTGCCTGAAGTTGCAGGTATTATCTTTATACCATAAGGACCTTCAACAATTGCATCTTTTAACTCACATTCGCCTGCAAGTACGTGTCCTAGATTACGTTTTGAGCGAATACCGAGCATAACGTCGACATTGGCAAGGCCTAAGTCAGCATCGAGTACCATCACCTTTTTGCCTTGGCGTGCCATACAAATTGCCAAACCAAGTGTTACGTTAGATTTACCCACACCACCTTTACCACCCGTTACCGCAATAACTTTAGTGAGTGATGGCTGTGTTAAGCGACGGAGGCCGCTTGCTTGATCGTGTATCATATTCTCAGTCATAGTAGTCCGCCGCCCTAGAGTCCTTCGTTGTCACTATTCCAAAAGTGAGGTTCGTTCTCTGTCGACTTCTCTAACAGTTCGTTTGCTTTCGCAATCATGTATTTTGGTTGTGCAATCACAATGTCTTCAGGTACACGCTGTCCGTTTGCGATATACGCGACTGGCATTGCATTTTGAATAACTACGCTAATGAACTCGCCTAAGCTTAGGGATTCATCCAACTTAGTTAAAATGCAGCCAGACAATGGAATACGTTTAAAGTGGTCTAGTGTTTCTTGTAATACGCGTCGTTGAGCTGTCGCTGGCAATACAAGGTAACTGTGGATGACCTCTCCACTCTCTTGCATCAATGTATCCAGTTGCTCTGATAGACGAACATCACGTTGCCCCATACCTGCAGTATCAACCAAAATCAGACGTCTGTTTCGTAGTTGATATATAACATCGGCCAATTCATCAGAATCTTTAGCAACTCTTACAGGACAACCCATAATTCTGCCATATATTGACAGCTGCTCATGTGCACCAATTCTATAAGTGTCTGTTGTCACTAAAGCAACGTTGTCCGCGCCATACTCCATCGCAGCACGAGCAGCTAGCTTTGCCACTGTCGTCGTTTTACCAACACCAGTAGGGCCTAGTAGTGCGACAACACCACCACGTTTCAATATATCTTGGCGTGGTGTCGAAATCTGGTCAGCGACCAGTGCTAGTAGAGCCTTCCACGCTCTTGAAGGTTTCGTGTCTTCTGGAATATAGCAAGCCATCTGGTCCGCGAGCTCCGGAGATACACCCATACGTTCTAACCGTTTAATCAGCATTGCTCGTAGAGGTTCACGGCGCTCAACTTCCTGCCACATAAGTCCCGAGACTTGATGCTCCAACAAACGACGTATCGATGTCATTTCTTCTCGCATGTTCTCGAGCTCACTTGGCGAATTATCTTTTTCGTCAGAAGGTCGACGGCGATCATAACGTGTCGGATCCAGCTTCGGACTAGGAGGACTGAATCGATCATCTTGAGCAATAAGCTTGGCCAGAGGCGAATCAGGCTGGTAAGGAGCTGGCTGGTTATAGTTCTCTCTGTGCTTAGTTTGTCTTTGCAACAGCGCTGATAACGAATCCTCATTTTCAGCCACATGGTCATCAGATTCCGACGCACCATGGCTATACTGTTTGAGCATATTCGCAAAGCGTTTTGTCATCGAACCCGATTTCTCGGTGCTGTTGTTCAAGCTAATTTTGTCTTCATCTAATCGACGATCTTCAAAACGACTCGCGGCAGAAGAAGACATTTGTTGATGTTCACTATAACGATTTGGTGTAGTAGAGCGACTAGGTGGCGCTTTTGCACTGCTCTCTCCAGCAGCTGCGTTGGACTCGCCATCTATCGCAGCTACGATTTCTACGCCACCCGCTACTTTCTTGTTCGACATGATCACCGCATCCACTCCAAGTTGTTCTTTCACTTGAAGCAACGCTGAGCGCATATCTTTGGCAAAAAATCGTTTAATTTTCAAACTACGAATCCATTATAATGGGTTATTTAATTACCCACGGCTTGCACAATTCTGATCTGTTTTTCATCCGGGATTTCTTGGTATGAGAGCACCCTTAAGCTTGGTATTGTGTTTTTGACAAACTTAGCCAATGTTGAACGCAATACGCCAGAAGTCAGTAGAACTGCAGGTTCCCCCTTCAGCTCTTGTTCTTGTGTCGCTTGACTCAAGGAAGATTGCAGACGCTCTGCCAATCCTGGCTCAATACCTGCGGATTCTCCTCCTGAAGCCTGCATTGTCTGATGCAAGATTTGTTCCAGCTCAGGAATCAGTGTAATCACTGGCAACTCAGGCTCTATGCCATTGATTTCCTGAACAATTAGTCGTTTAAGAGAGATACGAACCGCTGCTGTTAGAATGTCAGGTTCTTGACTCTTACTTGAGTACTCAGCCAGGGTTTGGATGATGGTTCTAATGTCTCTAATTGGTACCGCTTCATTAAGCAAGTTTTGCAGCACTTTCACAACCACACCAAGTTGCAGTTGGTCAGGAACAAAGTTCTCTACCAGCTTAGGCGCACTTCGCCCAAGCATTTCAAGCAGGTTCTGCACCTCTTCATGCCCAATGAGCTGTGAAGCATTATTGGTTAGCAATTGGCTTAAATGGGTTGCGAGAACCGTTGAAGAGTCCACTACGGTGTAACCTAAGGCTTGAGCGTGTTCTCTCTGTTCTTCGCGGATCCACACAGCTTCGAGACCAAATGCAGGGTCAATTGTTGGTTCACCCTCGATCATGCCGTAAACTTGACCAGGGTTTATTGCAAGTTCTTGGTCTGGCTTGATTTCAGCTTCACCAACGGCAACACCCATTAGCGTAATACGATAGCTATTTGGCGTGAGTTCTAAATTATCACGTATGTGTACAGCCGGAATCAGAAAGCCAAAATCCTGAGATAGCTTTTTACGCACACCTTTAACCCGTTCGAGCAACTCCCCACCTTGGTCTCTATCCACTAGCGGAATCAAACGATATCCTACTTCTAGACCAATAATGTCCACTGGCTGCACATCATCCCAAGAGAGTTCCCTTTGAGAGATAGGTTCGTTCCCACCTTCAAGCTCTGCGGGCGGCTTAGGCTCTTTCGCTTTTTGTTTCTGCTTTTTATCTAGCCAATAAGCAGCGCCACCAGCAATGGCCGCAAGGGAGAGGAATGAGAAATGAGGCATGCCCGGAACAATACCCATAACACCTAAAATTGCCGCCGTGATCATCAGTGCTTTCGGGTTATCAAACATCTGAAAAATGAGCTGCTCGCCCATATCTTCATCAGTATTTTGACGGGTTACCATCATCGCAGCAGCGATTGATAGTAAAAGTGATGGTATCTGTGCAACAAGGCCATCACCAATCGTCAGCAGGGTATAGATTTGCATCGCTTCAGAGAAGCCTAAGCCATACTGCGCCATACCGATGGATAAACCACCAATAATGTTGATAAATAGAATTAAGATACCAGCAATGGCATCACCTTTAACAAACTTTGACGCACCATCCATCGAACCATAGAAGTCGGCTTCTTTGGTAACTTCGAATCGTCTTGTTCTCGCCTGCTCTTGATCGATAAGTCCCGCGTTTAGGTCGGCATCGATGGCCATCTGCTTACCAGGTAACGCATCTAGGGTAAAGCGAGCACTAACTTCAGAAATACGACCTGCACCTTTGGTAACTACCATAAAGTTGATGATCATCAAGATTAAGAACACCACCAAACCAACAGCGTAGTTACCACCAATTACAACATTACCAAAAGCTTCAATAACGTTACCGGCTGCGTTACCACCTTCATGACCATAAAGAAGAACGACACGAGTTGACGCAACGTTCAGTGCTAAACGAAGCAACGTTGCAATAAGAAGTACTGTTGGGAATGCAGCAAAGTCAAGCGGACGTCGTGTGTAAACCGTAACCAATAACACCACCATCGCAAGCGCGATGTTGAAGGTAAAAAACATATCCAGCAAGAACGCAGGAATAGGTAAGACCACCATTGCAAGGGTGGCAAGTACCATTACTGGCGCGCCGATAGCCGGCATTGAACGCTGTGGTATTTTGGGCAGCTTATCTGCAAAAGGCAGGCTTAACTTCATATTTAGGTGGTGTCTCAGCTTTGATGTCTGCTCGTCTCGACGGGACGAGGGAGCGATAGCACTCATTCGTAAGTGCTAGGTATTGTTGTTGATAAACACGATTTAAGCAATCTGTGTACCAGCATAAACGCCAAAATAATGACTAAAGATCAAAGTAATTCTCAATCCTTTGATCTTTAGCTAATTTCCCTAAGCATTAATGTCGATATTCTGGGGGAATAGGTAACTCATAGTCCTTGAGTTTTGGTCTTTGTCCACCACGCTTGCGGTACTGCTTTAACTGGAATACGAAAGCGAGTACTTGTGCGACAGCGGTAAATAGTGCATCAGGAATCTGCTGTTCTAACTCAGTGGTGTAGTACAGTGCACGCGCTAAAGGAGGTGCTGGCACAATCGTAATGTCATGCTCTCTCGCAATCTCACGAATTTTCATCGCAATATGATCGGTTCCTTTGGCAACAACGATAGGCGCACGGTCTGTTTTTTGCTGATAACGAAGTGCAACAGAAAAGTGTTCTGGGTTGGTGACAATAACGTCAGCTTGCGGAACATCAGCCATCATTCTTCGTTGAGCGGCTTCACGTTGTAGCATTCGGATACGGCCTTTAACCTCTGGTTTACCCTCCGTATCCTTGTATTCGTCTTTGACTTCTTGCTTGGTCATTTTGAGTTGGTCAGCGTGCTGCCAGATTTGAAATGGAATATCAATCGCGACAACTATCAATAGCGAGCAACTGATCAGCAAGACGAAGTTCAGCAAGATATCGAGTGCATGGAAAATGTTTTGCGGATAAACATCCATACTAAGCTGAATCAAATCAGCCTGTGATGCTTGGATCAAGTAAATTGCCACCCCTGTCACCAAGCCAACCTTTAGGATTGATTTGACCAACTCAACCCAGCTTTGTAGCCCCACCATTCGCTTTAGGCCACTTAGTGGGTTCATTTTTGACAACTTAGGCATCGCCGCTTCTGCAGAAAAGCTGATTCCCCCCACGCCAGCCGCGCCAATCACCGCAGCAATAAAGAGCGTCAGTAGGATCAGTAGCAGAGGTAGCAGTAAGGAAGTAAGAGCACCGCCCGCGATATCAAACAATTTGGCGACATCAAAGATTTCATCACGCTTAAGAGCGAACAAGCGGCTCATGATAGAAAACAGAGCACGAGCCAAAGATTCTCCGAACCACATTAAAGATACAGCACCGACGATAAGCACCGAGGCCGATGCAAGCTCTTTAGAACGAGCCACCTGCCCCTTTTCTTTGGCTTGTTGTAACCGTCGGGGGGTGGCTTCTTCGGTGCGTTCTTGACCGTCTGACTCTGCCAAACCAGCCTCCTAACAACTCAAGCGAATGAGGTTACAAATTTGCTCCTCACCCACTGTCCAATACAGTAAGTAGTGGCTATATAAGCCAGCCAAAATATACCAACACAACAACAAACCAACCATCAAAGCAAAGGCAAAACCGAGCGAAAAGATGTTTAGCTGTGGTGCGGCACGAGTCATTACACCGAAAGATAAGTTAATAGTAAGTAGCGCAATAATGCCAGATAAAGACATGCTCAATGCCGTTTTAAACATAATCCCCAACCAGCTTGCCATCTCTCTATAATCGACCGCATTCAGGCTGCCTGAACCAATTGGTAGAGTTTTAAAGCTAAACACCACCAGCTGTAGCATTTTCAGGTGCCCATCTGTTGCTAAGAAGAATAAGGTTGCCAAAAACATGAAGAGTTGACCAAGCAATGGGGTATTTTGACCATTAGCCGGATCGACCATCGATGCAAAGCCTAAGCTCGACTGCATACCTAATATCTGGCCCAGCAGAACAAAAGTTTGAATCAAAAACTGAGTAACCATTCCCATTGCAACGCCAATAATGATTTGCTCAGCGATGGTCATAAAACCACGAAATGAGAGCAATTCAATATCTTGAGGAACTGCCGGAATAGCTGGCATCACGGCAAACGTAATCGCTAACCCGAGGTAAAGACGAATACGTGGCGAAACAAAGCGAGCACCAGTCACAGTCATTACCATTAACATTGAAGATATACGGACATATGGCCAAAAGTAATTGGCAATCCAATCCAGTACAATGTCAGTTGGGTATTCCATCACAATACCTTGTTAATAAAGCACTTGAGGCAAGCGCTCAATCAAACCAAAAAAGTACTCCATCAGCATTTGCGTCATCCAGTGACCAAATAGCATTAGGGCCAACAAGGTCACAATCAAACGTGGCAAAAAGCTCAATGTCTGTTCGTTGATAGACGTTGCCGCTTGAAAGATGGCCACGACTAAACCAATTAATAAGCTAGGAATAATGATGGCGCAGACCATGATCAGCACCATCCACAAAGCATCTCGGAAAAGCTCGACAAACATTTCAGGAGTCATAATTATTCCTCTTCAAATTTGCCCAGCTACAAAGCAAAGCTGCCCGCTAGGGTTGATAGTATTAAGTTCCAGCCATCAACTAACACGAACAACATTAGCTTGAATGGCAGGGATACAATCATAGGCGAGAGCATCATCATACCCATCGCCATCAGTACTGACGCGACCACTAAGTCAATAATAAGAAACGGAAGAAACAGCATAAAACCAATCTGGAAAGCTGTTTTTAGTTCAGAAGTGATAAAAGCAGGGATCAACACCGCCATAGAGACATCTTCAGGGTTTGTCACTTCCGCCCCAGACATATTAACGAACGTTTCAAGGTCTTTAACGCGAGTCTGCTTGAGCATAAATGCCTTCATAGGCTGTTGTGCTGCATCAAAAGCTTCTCGCGCTGTGACTTGCTCGTTTAAATATGGCTGAATGGCTGTTTCATTCACTTCATTGAGTACTGGGGACATCACGAAAAAAGTAAGGAACAACGCAATACCAATAATGACCTGGTTTGATGGCGTTTGCTGCAAACCCATAGCCTGGCGCAGAATGGACATGACGACCACGATACGGGTAAAAGAAGTCATTAAAATGACCATCGCCGGCAAGAAGCCAAGCATGGTCATCAGAGCCAGAATTTGCAGCGTAACGGAATAATCTTCGCTACCATCTGGATTGGTCGTCATGGTAAATGCCGGAATGCCGCCCGTGTTGGAAACCGATAACGAGTGGCTTGCACCTTTATCACTCTCCATCGCTTGCACGGTAACACTGCCTCCAGGGGCTAAGTTGGCGGGTAATGCGCCTTCTTCGGCTTGAGCGAACGCGGCTGACGACGTTAATAGACTTAGCATCAAGACAACAAGGCCGATGACCAGTCTAATTGGATTATCCTTTATCATTCTTTTTAATCAGTTGACTAAATTGACTAGCAAATGCATTGGTCGCCAACTCATCCTCTTTTAGCGGCTGTTCTAGTTTAGCCAGGGTTTGAATCGATTGACTGGTAATACCTACCAGAAATTGCTCTTCTCCGACTTGCACGACTGCGATACGCTCTTTCGTTCCGACAGGTAACTGGCTGACAATTCTTAAACCTTTTTGCTGGCCCATTGCTGGAACCTGCATACGCTTTAGCAGCCATGCCAAAAAGATGATGACACCAATGACAAGAACCAATGAGCCCAATGTCGTCGCCATATCCAAACTATTTGGCGCCGCTGCAAATGCATAAGGAGCACTCAGCGCAAGGCTCAGTGCTCCTGTCATTTGCATCAACCGTGTATTGATTGAACTTCTCATACTAGCGTAGCTTTTTGATACGTTCAGTTTGGCTAATTACGTCCGTCAGACGAATACCAAATTTGTCGTTGACGACAACAACTTCACCATGAGCAATGAGTGTACCGTTAACTAACACGTCAAGGGACTCTCCCGCTAAGCGGTCCAGTTCCACGACAGAGCCTTGGTTTAACTGCAATAGATTTCGAATGCTAATCTGAGAACGACCGACTTCCATCGAGATAGTCACGGGAATATCCATGATGGTATCAAGCTTACGTCGCTCATCTTCAGAAATAGGCGCAGAGGTATCTTTCAACTCTTCTAATGGCGCTGCAAGCACTTCATCAACATCAATTGATGGTGCTGATGGATCTTCGCCAAGAGCTGCTGCCCATTCGTCAGCAAGTTTTTGATCGTCACTTGGTTCCATTATTGTGTCCTGTCTTAAATCTTCTTTGTTCTTCCACCTTCGCGATCAATTCAGCAAAGGCATTGAAATACTGGCGCATTAATTTAATCGTCATCATCGCTTTCAAGCTCAGACATAATGTCCTTACCCAAAAACGCCAAATCCGTTTTTACTACATGTGGACGCTCGATTTCCTCAGAAACTTGCACTGCCAGCTTGTCTTCTGAGCGCCCCATTTTGACTCGATAGGTGGGTAAATCTTCAATGAACATCGTCGCATGTTCTGGCATCTCAATCGGGATCACATCACCCGGTTGAAGTTCCATCAAGTCACGTAGAGAGATGTCTTTCTCCAGCAAATTCACACGAAAGTTTACCGGGCAATCCATGATCTCTTCACGCAGAGCAGAACTCCAACGTACGTCTGTTTCCATTTTGTCAGATTGAACACCCGCATCCAGCAATTCACGGATAGGTTCAACCATCGAATAAGGCATTACAACGTGAAAATCGCCGCCACCGCCATCAACCTCGATATGGAATGAGCTGACAACAATCACTTCTGTCGGGCTCACGATGTTGGCCATACTAGGGTTTACTTCTGAATCGAGATATTCGAACTCCACCCCCATGACCGGAGACCATGCTTCTTTGTAGTCTTCAAAAACAATTTTTAGGAGTAATTGAATAATGCGTCGTTCGGTTGGAGTAAATTCACGACCTTCGATTTTGGCGTGGAAGCGACCATCGCCACCAAAGAAGTTCTCTACCAGAATAAACACCAGACGCGCTTCCATAGTGATCAGTGCCGTACCTTTTAACGGACGAAAACGCACCATGTTCAGACTAGTTGGAACGTACAGGGTATTTTGGTATTCACCAAACTTCATCATCTGTACGCCATTGATCGACACTTCTGCCGTTTTACGCAACATGTTAAACAGACTGATCCGCATGTGTCGTGCAAAGCGCTCGTTGATAAGTTCGAGCGTCGGCATGCGACCACGTACAATTCTGTCTTGAGATGAGAAGTCGAAGTTAACGGCACTCCCCGTGTCTTCGTCCATGGGTTCATCGACGTCATCAACATCGTCTACACCATGTAATAGCGCATCAATCTCATCTTGGCTTAATAGATCTGTCACGTTTTACCTATTGAATAACAAAGTCTGTAAATAGGACTTTTTCGATAACTGGTTTACCAACCGCAGCATTCAGCGCAGCTTTGATATCGTCAGTCGCTCGGTTTCTTAACTCAATTCGACCATCCGGAGAGCGCAGCTGCTCAACCGTAGCAGAAGCAAACGTTGATAGAAGAGAGCTTTCTATAAGTGGTGAGTGATAGCGAGCTAAGTTTTCATTTTCACTACCACGAACCATCAGTTGTGCTTTGATTTGAACAAGTCGATCCCGGCTATCACCTGTTACATTGAACACAAACGGCTGCGCAATATTAACGTAAGCGATTGGGTTTGCTGCCGCGACAGCTTGCGCGTCTTGTTCAACCGCGGCTTGTTCAGGTTCACCAGAGCCCATTAAAAAGAATGCAGCAGCACCGCCACCACCAAGCAATACGACGACTGCAATGATGATAATTAACAATTTACTTTTGCCTTTAGGCGCGTCAGCACCTTGTGGTTGTTCTTCTGCCATATTCTTCTCTTATGTTATTTGACGCTAAAACTCTGATATTTTATGCGTAAAAACTAATTCCATCACGCTTTGAAGTCACATTCAAATCAAGATTCACATCAGCATCAAAGTTTTCATCTGATTGACCAGAAAAACCTCGCTCTGAGCCACCTTTTCCTGACTGTTCTGATGCGGTATACCCTTGTTGTTGACCACTACTCTGCTGCTGAACAGAAGAGTCAGCAAGCTGCATACCTTGTTGAGCAAGCATTTCTCTTAAACGAGGTAGCGTCTGTTCAATCAAATCTCGAGCTTGTGGATTACTAACCGTAAAATGCACATTGGCTAAATCGTTGTTCATTGTCATGCGGATCTGCATACGCCCTAACTCTGGCGGATCTAAGCGGATATCGAGGTTCTTAAGATTCTTCGACATCATCATCTGCACTTTTTCTGCAACTTGTTCATTGGCCAGCTCTTTGGTTAGCTGCAACGGTAGTTGAGCTTGCTGAGCCGCATCAACTCGCGCCGGTTGCTGGGCCGATACGCCTTGCTGACCTGCCGCTGCTTGAATTTGTCCCGCTAAACCATGCTGTGCTTCTGGTTTGTCCTGCTTGTGTGAAGTGCCTTTCAGTGCGCCAGCCGCTAGACTTGCGCTCATTGCCTTTTTACTTAAGTCTAGAGTCGCACCTGCGTGCGCTGCAGGGGTCATATTGGCTGCAACCAAGGCATCTGGCATTGCTGCAGCTTTATCTGCATTTGATGTCACCGTCGTTTGCACATTGGCTTGCGTTACTGCATGTTTTAGGTCTTGCGTAGCAAGTTGGTGCGCTTGTTGAGCACTCACAGCTGAAGCCGCTGCGCGACTTTGATTAAGCGTTGCTTGATGCTCGGCCATCGCCACTTTCACATCACTAGGTAAAGCGACAAATTGGGCTAACTCTTGCTCTGGGATATCCGCGACCAACTCGCCAGATTTTAGCCCTTCAATTATCTCGATTTCTTTTGCAGACAGAGGCTCACCCTGCGCTAACTTGGTATCAATAATGCCCAGTTCAGTAAGAGCTACGCGTTGTACAACTGCCTCGCTTTCTACTGGTATTGCTTGATTAAGAGCTTCTATACCAACTAGCGCTTGGGCGCCTTGTGCTACGACTTGACCATTGACAGCTGCTTGGGTCGTCGCATTCACCATCGCTTCCGCATGGACCGCCTGTGTGCTTGGTGAGTTCCAATCAATCTGCGCTGCTGATGGGATGTCACCACCTTGTTGTGGCTGAGAAATGTTTGGCACATGTTGTACGTTTGACGCATTCGAAGCGACAACTAGCGGCTTGCCATCAGCGTCTAGCATCACTTTTTCAGGGTCAACCGAAGAAGTCGTCTCCATCCCTTTGATAGACGTATCTGTCGCTAAAGCTTTTTGTTGCTCCGAAGTTAGGCTAGCACTTTGCACATTACTAGCGCCCGCCGATACCATAACGCTTTCTGGTGGCAATGCTTTGCCACCAGAAAGCTCGTTTGATTGAAGCGTTTGGTTTGCTTGCTCAATACGCCCAAGTAGCTGCTGACCTTCTCCCATCGCGCTCTTCACTTGCTCGGTCTGTGGTTGCTCGGAAGATTTGGTTTGGGCAATGTTAGTTTGAGAGTCTTGAGTTGGCTTCGCAGCCAGTGAAGCTGATTCAGAACCAGTCAACGTCGCCTCCGCTCCCTTTGTCATTTCGCTAGAGTCTGGAGAGGTGGAACGACTTGCAGTATCTAATTCAGCTTTAATTGATTTACTTTCGGGGTCGCCATTTTGTGCACCTGCTGCTTTGGATTCACTCTGCTCAAGCAGTTCATCGGTCGACTCTGTGGAAGCGACTTTATCAGCTTCACCACCTTCCGCAGAGACTTTTGCTTGGCTTTCAGCTTCTGAGTCTGCTGAAGCATCGTTAACCACTTCGTCTTTGGTCTCTACCGAAGCGTCAGGTGCATCAGATTTTGCCACCGCCTTCTCTGCTTTTTGTGAATCACTAAACACCCCAGCTAAGGTTTCAAAAAAACCTTTGCTTTCAGAGTTTTCTTCAACAACCTTACTAGAAGAATCGGTGACCGACACCTTATTGGTTGCAGAAACATTCGATAAATTCACATTCATATAAACACTCTCATCATCGGCAGCGTTGAGCATATCGCTGTCGGATTGCACTTTGGCGGCAAACTTAGGTCACAAGACCCGATATTGATAGCTAATTTGCAAAAATCACGCCAACAGCAGATAAAAAGAGACCAAACTGAACTGTGGTTAACCTGATTGAAAGAAGAACGAAATTTTTACTCGTGCTCGAAGAGAGACAAATGTTAGGTAGCTGTGTTCATGTTGGTGCACACAATTATGATGACGTTGTTTAGCGAATAGATTTGCGCCCTTGGGCACTGACTCAAAGAATAGTAGTAATGGAACTTGATTCACTTGAGGGTTTGAAGGAATTGAGCAAGGTGCTATCTACGCACCTTGCTTGAAACCGTCGAGTGATAAAACTCAGAAACGTTGTGGCTTTCGGCTGTAGAGCAAGGTAGAAAACTCATCCATTTGCTTCTGCTCTCGCTTTGCTTCCGCCGCTTGTTTTTCTTTCTCGCGCTTTTCAATCATCCACTCGTAAGACATGCGCTCTTTGCGCATGTTTAACCAGTAATCTTGGCAGTTTGTTACTTGTTCCTTGAAGTGGGTTTCTGCTTGCTTCTGCTTAGATAGCGTTTCATCTAATTGCGTGAGGAATCGATTCAAATGCCCGTATTGACTTGCAGTAAGCCCTGCCATGCCACGGTCTACGAGCTGCTGGCAGTAATCAAGACGATACTTTTCGATTTGTTCTACTTGGCGGTAGTAATCTTCTAGCTCAGTGCGCGCTTTGTTGAGTGCAAGCACTGCTTGGTCTTCACGCTCTTTTGCCTGCTCAAGCAAGAATTCCATCGCATTATTCATAGGTTATTACCCACCCAAGAGGCTTTTCAACATATTCACACACATGTCGTAAGGAACCGACTCTTTCATCCGCTGTTGTAGGTATTCATCCAGTTTTGGTTTGATGGTAAATGCACCATCAATAGCTGGATCGGTGCCCGGCTTGTAGGCTCCGATTGACACCAAGTCTTGGTTCTTGCGACAAATCGACAATACCTGACGTACCGCTTTTGACATCAGGACGTGCTCCTCAGTCGTAATTTGCGGCATAACACGACTGACTGACTTCTCTACATCAATCGCAGGGTAATGACCGGCATCCGCCATTTCACGAGAAAGTACAATGTGACCATCAAGAATCGCTCGTGATGCGTCAGCAATTGGGTCTTGAAGGTCATCACCTTCTGTTAATACTGTAAAAAATGCCGTAATTGACCCTTGCTCTGGACTGCCATTACCAGCACGTTCCACGAGCGCAGGAAGCTTAGCAAAAACACTCGGTGGATAGCCTTTAGTTGCTGGCGGTTCACCGACCGACAAAGCTATTTCACGCTGAGCTTGAGCAAAACGGGTTAGTGAGTCCATTAGAAGCAAGACATCTAAGCCTTGGTCTCGAAAATATTCGGCAATTGTTAGCGCCGTTTGACAACCTTTCAAACGCATAAGAGGTGATGCGTCAGCAGGAGCGGCGACGACAACAGAACGACGTCGTCCATCTTCGCCAAGAATCTCCTCAATAAACTCTTTTACTTCTCGGCCACGCTCACCAATCAGGCCAACCACCACAACTTGAGCAGTTGTTCCGCGAGTCATCATGCCTAGAGTTACCGATTTACCAACACCAGAACCTGCAAACAGACCGATACGCTGACCTTTACCAACCGTCAACAAACCGTTAATCGCTTTTAAGCCAACATCGAGTGGTTCAGAGATCGGTTTACGTGACAGAGGGTTGATGGGTTCGGCATTGAAAGATGCACGCTGCTCTGTGTACAGAGGACCCAATCCATCAAGCGGGTTACCAACGCCATCAATAACGCGCCCCAAAAGCTCCATGCCTACCGGCAGGCCTGCTTCGCTGGTCAGTGGCGTCACTCTAGCGCCAGGAAGAATGCCTGTGATTTGCTCACTCGGCATCAAAAATAGATTATCACCAGAGAAACCTACGACTTCTGCTTCCATATGTCCGGAAATAGTTTCAACCAAGCACAAACTACCAATTGGAGCACGACAGCCTGTTGCTTCTAGTGTTAAACCCACAACTCTGACGAGCTTCCCTGAGGCAACAGGCCTCGTGGTAAGCCCTTCGATTTTGTAGCTTTTGAGGCGTTCAGCTAACGCAAGCATGGCTTACTCGCCTCCTTGATGGCGATTGGCTCCACAAAAACTCTGAATCACTTGCTTGATGCGCTCTTCCATTCGGTAGTTAATACTCGACTCTCCCGCGGCAATCTGTACATCACCACGATTTAACGCAGGCTCTGCTACAAGCGTCCAATTACGGAACTCCAACTCACTCTCGCCATAAGAAGAGCGAATGATGGATACATCGTCGGGGTTAAGATGCAAAGTGATCGGGTGTCCACTGATTGGTAATGCTTCGACAGACTGCTTCACCGTATCAAGGATGACTTGAGGATTCGTTTGAACTTCTACATGAACCACTTCTTTTACAAGGCACAACACCATGTCTACCAATTGCTTTTCGACCTGAGCATTCATCAACTCAAGCGGTTGAGCAAATTGGTTAGCAAGGTTAATAAAGGTCTCAACTTGTTGCTGAATGTACTCTTGACCTGCAGTCACGCCTTCGACTTTACCGAGTTCTAAGCCCTCTGCATGGCCTGCTTGTAGGCCTTCATCTTTACCTTTTTCGTAGCCTTGCTTAAAACCAGCCTCTTGGCCTTGATGCAAGCCTTCTTGATACGCTCCTTGCTTAATTAACTCGATTTGCTCTTCTGTTAATTCAAGAACTTGCTCTTCTTCAGGCTCATCAAAATTAGGCACCCACCCTGGGTCATAATTAAAGGCGGTCTCTTTCGCCTGCTTAGAACTGGCATCGGCATAGTCTGGTAACCCCCAGCGCTGAGGTTCAACCATCGAATCCTCTTCGTCAGGGCGAATAAAGCCACGTTTTCTATCACCGACCATGGGGCACCTACTGTGTACTTAGCTTTGAAGATAATTAGCCCTGCGGAGAATGGTGCAGGGCTGTAGTGATTATAGGAATTCGTCCGCGCCGCCTGATAGCATGATTTCTCCGCTATCAGCCATTCGTCTTGCAATTGCCAGAATTTCTTTCTGCGCCGCTTCCACATCTGCAACACGTACTGGTGGCATTGCTTCAATATCATCGCGCATCATCTCAGCGGCACGCTTAGACATGTTCTTGAAGATCTTCTCACGTAGAGAGTCATCGGCACCTTTAAGTGCTTTCTGCAGAACATCTTGAGGCACATCACGCAGCAATTTTTGAATACCTTGGTCGTCCACTTCGACAAGGTTTTCGAATACAAACATAAGATCTTGAATCTGCGTCGCCATGTCTTCGTCTTGATCTCGAATCTGCTCCATGAGCAAACCTTCGACGTTGTTGTCGAGGTAGTTCATGATCTCTGCTGCTGCCTTCAAACCGCCAATCTTCGCTGCTTGTGCACCAGCCTGACCAGCAAACTGCTTCTCCATGATTTCATTTAGCTCAGCCAATGCAGAAGGTTGAACTTCTTCTAGGTTGGCGATTCGCATCATTAGGTCGAGACGCACGCGTTCAGGGAACTGAGATAGGATTTCTGCCGATTGATCCGCTTCTAGGTATGACAATACGATAGTTTGAATTTGCGGGTGCTCGTTAACAATGATGCTGGCAACCTGACGAGGATCCATCCATTTCAATGAATCAAGACCTTTAGAACCAGTACCAAGTAGAATTTGGTCTACTAGGTTATTCGCTTTGTCCTCACCTAGTGCAGCCACAAGCGCATTACGCATAAAGTCTTCACTGCCCATACCGATGTTAGTGTACTTCTGAATGTCTTCCAGAAATGCACGATGTACCGCAGAAACTTTATCCTGGCTAAGATCCTTCGCTCTCGCCATCGAACTACCAACACGCTGAACCTGCTTTGGTTCAAGGTGGCGAATTATCCCTGCTGCATCTTGTTCATTGAGACTCAACAGCAAAATTGCCGCTTTCTCTTCACCAGAAATGGTTGATGGGTCAATTTCTGCAGGTACACCCGCATTTTCTTCTTGAGGAACAATATCGTTAGCCATTATCCAACATCCAGTTCTTAACTACTTGAGCGGCAAGCTCTGGTTCGTTTGCGACTAACGCACGAACCGCTTTCAACACATCTTCATCTTTATGAAGGTTTGGTAGATCGATGCTTGAACCAAATTCAAACAGTTCACTACTCTCGATATCACTGCCAATCAGGCTGGTCTCACCATCTGCACCAATTGGTAGACCATCAGGTCCATACATTTCGTCTTCATCATCCGCCGCAGGGTTGAGAAGTTTCTTCATAGCAGGGCGAACAAGAACAAGAACGACCACGATAATGACAAGTGCACTTGCGAACCAGCGAACCCAGTCATTAAAGTTAGGGTGCTCCCAAATTGGCGTATCGGCCAACTGTTCCATTTCAGGTTCTGCAAACTTAACGCTCAGAACATTCAATAAGTCTCCACGCGCTTCACTAAATCCGACGGCACCAATCAAAACTTGACGGATGGCGTTAATTTCAGATTCACTGAGCGGTGTATACGTCACCTCACCAGTGTCAGGGTTAACATTGCGATGTTCTTTGATAGCTACGGAAACGGTTTGGCGGTTAATCACTCCTGTTTGCATACGTTCATGTCGAATGGTCGTATCCAACTCGAAGTTACGAGTTGACTCTTTGCGTACTGAGCCCTGGCCTAGCACCGAACCGTCTTTCATTTGCGCAACATCTTGCGGGATAGATGCATCTGCAGGAGGCTGATTACTTAGAGCCCCCGGCACCCCTGCAACCATGCTGCCATTGTTATAATCTTCAAGTGCATATTCACTGCGTGTCGCTGGCGTATTCGGATCAAACTGTTTACGTGTTTGTTCGATGGCACTGAAGTCCATTTGAATATCAACCTGCGCGGTATAGTTTCCGTACCCCAAAATAGGCAAAAGAACAGAATCAATTTTTTCTCGCAAAGATTGCTCTTGGCTGCGTTCAAGCTCTTGCTCTTTACGGCGAGCGGCGGAAACTGGGTCTTGTGAGCCAGAGTTAAGCAAACGTCCATGCTGATCCGTCACCGTAATTCGAGATGTTTTCATCCCAGGTACGGCGCTTGCCACCATATCGACAATAGAGTCGACTTCCTGCTGCTTCAGGTTTGCCCCAGTCGATAAAGTTAAAAATACCGATGCCGAAGCTTCTTGGTTGTGACGGACAAAAACACTGTGCTTTGGTAATGCAAGTAAGACACGAGCCTTGCGAACTTGCTTCATTTCTTCAATTGCTTGGGCGAGCTGCCTTTCACGGCTGAGTTTTAAACGCTCTTGCTCCAAACGCTGAGACACACCAAAACCCATATCTTGCAAAAGGATATCGTCGCCAGCCTCAGTCGCTTGATTGACACCTGCACGAACCATTCCCAACTTAATTGAGTTGTAGTCGCTCGCTTCGACGGAAATCGTATTACCATCAAGTTTATAATTGATTTTTTGCTGATCTAAGTAGTCTAAAACTGGGATAAGTTCTTCAGTTTCATACGCGCCAAGTGGTCGCATTTCTGGTTCTTTGACCCAGAAAAACAACATCACAATTAACGCAACACAGATAGAGATAGAAAGTACAAGTACGACTTGTCGCAGTAGATCGAGATCACCTACTGCCATATCAAACTTTGATGCACTGCGCTCTTCTAGATCTGGATTTTGACCTTCAACATCTATATCCGAACTAGAAGAGACAAGAGCGCCATCGGTTCCGCCATCAGAGACGGTTAAATCTGTAGACTGTTCTGCCACACTTGTTACCTAAAATTAAACTGGCATGTTCATGAGGTCTTTATAAGACTCAATGAGTTTATTTCGAATTTGGACAGTTGCATCGAATGCGACGCTAGATTTGTTTCGTGCAATCATAACGTCAGAAAGGGATACGTCAGCGTCACCGCGGTCAAAGCGAGTTTGTAGATCTCCAGACGCTTTTTGCAATGAGTTAACGTTATTGATGGCTTTAGTTAAAAGATCACCAAAATCTGCGCCCACTTTTGCACCAGTTGCAACGGGAGCAGTATTGCTCGCCTCTACCATCATGGCACGCATTTGTGATTGAAGACCATCAATTTCCATTGTCACCTCTAAGCCAAAAGTTTGACGACTAATATAAATCTATTTATTGACGCAGCAAGTAGCGTGCCATAAGACAATAGGCTCAATAGTGTAGCTACTCTTTTGCCTCATGGCTATTTACCCATGCATTAACCCGGAATTTCTATACCCGCGTCACGCATTTTGGCAAGTTTATAACGCAAAGTACGTGGGCTGATGCCCAACTTTTCTGCCATTTCTTTGCGGCGTCCATTACATTCGATAAGGGTTTCAAGAATAATCGCGTACTCTTGGTCTCGCAGTTCACCGCCTAAACCTTCGCTACTTGTCGTGCCACGCAGTGGTTCCACTTCCGCGATAGGTTTAACATCTGGTACAACTACATTGCCACTTTGAACTACGCTTTGCAGGCTACTCGCATCCTGCCAATCAACGCCTTCCAGAAGAATATGCTCAGCTTCGATATCGCCATTGTCACTTAAAATTAGGGCACGCTGAACAACGTTATCTAACTCACGCACATTCCCTGGCCACGGGTAACACAATAGTTTTTCGATTGAAGCGTAAGAGAAACTTGGTACTGGCATTCCCATTTTTCCACAATGCCTTTCAGCAAGATGTTTAGCTAACGGTTCAATATCCCCTTTTCTATCGCATAATGCAGGCCATGAAATTGGGAACACATTGAGGCGGTAATACAAGTCTTCACGGAAGTTGCCTTCTGACACATACTGTTTAAGGTCGCGGTTACTGGTTGCAAGTACACGCACATCTAGCTTAATGCTCTTGCGGCTACCTAAGCGCTCCACTTCACGCTCTTGTAATACACGCAGCAGTTTTGCTTGTAGGTTTAAGTCCATCTCACTGATTTCATCTAATAAGATAGTGCCACCTTGTGCTTGCTCGAACTTACCCGGGCACGCTTGTACCGCGCCAGTGAAGGCACCTTTCTCGTAACCAAACAACGTTGCTTCAAGCATATTATCCGGGATTGCAGCGCAGTTGATGGCAACAAACGGACCGTCTTTACGGTTTGACGCATTGTGGATGTAGCGCGACATCACCTCTTTACCCGAACCGCTTGGTCCAAGGATCATCACGTTTGCATCAGTACGAGCAACTTTATCTGCAAGAGCGAGTAATTGAAGGCTCTTTTCATCAGCAACAACGGCATCGCCATTATCGTCCGATTTGATAGGTGCATAGCGACTCACCATGTTGAGCAGCACTTCAGGCGCAAAAGGTTTCGCCATGTAATCAATGGCGCCATCTTTCATCGCTGATACCGCATCTTCAATATTGGCATACGCTGTCATCAACAAAACAGGTAAGTTAGGCCAATTTTGCTTAATGTTACGCAGTAAAGCGAGCCCACCCATCCCTGCCATTTGGACATCAGAGACAACAATATCAACTGCATTGGATTTCAACTTAACCAATGCGTCTTCTGCACAATCTGCTTCTAACCACTCATAGCCAGCTAGAGCAAGTGTGTCTACTAATGCTTCACGAAGACCTTCATCGTCTTCAACGATAAGCACTTTGCTTTGCGCCATTACGATTCTCCAGTAATTCTTGTTCGCAGTGTCAGCATTATTCAGACTCTGCTTGCACTCGCTCGAGTGGAATGCAAATAGTAAAACAGGCTCCATCACCCTGCTCTGAAAGAAGTTCAAGTCTGCCATCATGGGCACGACAGACCATTTGCACAACGGCTAGCCCTAAACCAGTACCTTGGGAACGTGTCGTAAAAAACGGTTCCATAATCTTGGTTTGTAGTTCATCAGGAACGCCAGGGCCGTTGTCCTGAACCGAAATTCGCAGCTCTCCATTCACTGGTCGGAAGAAAACATCAATTTGTGATTCTTTACCGCCAATCTGGATCGCGTTCATTACTAAGTTACTAAGAGCTGATGCGATAGCGTTGGCATTACCAAGCATTACCGTATCCTCTTGCTCGACCTCTTGGAAATAATCGATTTGATTGTTCTTGAGAGCGGTTTCAACCATGGGCTGAAATTCGGCCACTAACTGTGCAATCGTGAAAGGCTTAATAACCTTATTATCACCACCTTTAGCAAAAAGCAGCATATCATTGACCTGCTTTTCCAAATCGTGCAGTCGATCCATTAATTTGCTTTGAAAACGCTCTTTTGTCGCAGGTGGTAAATTTGGAGCAGCAAGGTTAGAGGCATAAAGCATCGCACTTGAAAGCGGCGTTCTAACCTGATGCGCTAGAGACGCCACCATTCGACCTAAAGACGATAAACGCTGTAAATCACTCACACGTGATTGAAGTAAGCGCGTTTCTGTTAGGTCAGTGATCAATATCAATTGCCCCGTTGTCGAGGCCGAAATCGCAAGTCTCACCTTACGACCGTTTCTTAGAGAGATCTCATGCCCATCGTCTTCACGAGGGTCAAAAGCCGCCTGAATGATGTTAAACCACTTTTCGTTGACGAGTGGTACTTCAAGAATACGATGCGCTTCTGGGTTCGCCTCTCTGACGACACCTTGTGTATCGAGCAAGATGACACCGGCAGGCATTACGTCCAGAACTTGCTTGTACTGCTCAACTTGGTTTTCTACCGAGTCTAAGTGGGACTGGTTTGCTTTATTGTCCATTTGCTGCCTGTCGAGATATCGCCATTTAAATACTAAAATAGCTTGGTACGCAATTAACGTGCCAAGCTATTCTTTATATTTATCATGAAGTTAACCCTTCGACAAGAAGTTGACACTCATAAAAGTGTGGTTTTATTGTCGATTTTAACTAGGGCTAGCGCTGTAAATTGTATTTACGCATCTTCTCAACCAGTGTTGTACGGCGCATGCCCAACATATCAGCAGCACGGGCAACTACCCCACCTTGCGCTTCTAATGCTTGGCTAATCATATTGACTTCCAAATCAGCTAGAAGCTCTTTCAGGTTCACACCTTCTGGTGGTAGAGCTTGCGGAGCATTAAGGTTGTGGTCCAAATCACTCTGTTCATCAAAATTGAAGTCTTCAGAGAAGATGTCTTGGAACACATCTCTCTCTTGCTCTTCTACAGAAGTAAATGGATTTCCTTCCGGCTGGAACTCTGGAATATCACTGTAGCGATATTTGGTTGGCAAGTGATTAACGTCCACCAAACTATTCGGGTAAAGGATAATCATTCGCTCAACCAGGTTTGCCAATTCTCTCACGTTGCCAGGCCAATGATGCTCCATCAGTGAATTAATTGCTCGTGGTGTAAAACATATTGGCAATCCACCTTCAGCTTCTAAACGCGCCATCAGCTCTTGTAGAAGCAAAGGGATGTCTTGCTTACGAGATTTTAAAGCGGGCATTTCAATTGGGAAAACGTTTAGGCGGTAGTATAGGTCTTCGCGGAACGACCCCTCTTCAATCATGCGCTCTAAATTGCGGTGGGTTGCTGCAACAACACGAACATTAACTTTGATCGTCGTGTTACCGCCAACGCGCTCAAAGCATCGCTCTTGGAGAACACGTAGCAATTTGACTTGCATCGGCATTGGCATATCGCCGATCTCATCAAGGAAAATAGTGCCGCCATCTGCGAGCTCAAAGCGGCCTTTTCGAGATGTTAAAGCCCCCGTGAATGCTCCTTTCTCATGACCAAAGAGTTCACTTTCTAATAGCTCAGGTGGGATAGCACCGCAGTTAATCGGTACGAATGGGCCAT
Source organism: Vibrio sp. D401a (assembly GCF_030248515.1). Classification (NCBI taxonomy): domain Bacteria; kingdom Pseudomonadati; phylum Pseudomonadota; class Gammaproteobacteria; order Vibrionales; family Vibrionaceae; genus Vibrio; species Vibrio sp. D401a. Next base: position 28,517 of record NZ_JAHGAI010000068.1, read on the forward strand.
TGCGATGTGCTGAATGGTAGTGAATATTGCGAGCAACAACTTCTTTACCTGTGCCAGATTCACCAAGGATCAATACGTTTGCTTCCGTACCCGATACTTGCTCAATCAGATGACGAACTTCTTGGATACCACGACTTTGGCCTACAAGGCTTCTAAAAAGCGTATTCTTTCGTGCAGACGCAACGACGTTGACACCTTTTCGTCCCAAAAAGTCTTTGCAATGTCGCAGTGCTTCGCTCAGTTGAGGAAAGTTAAGAGGCAGCTCTAACTCTCCAACATAGTTCGGAAACTCATCAACAGAAAGAGGTAACGGTCCCATGACAAGCAAAGGAATATGGTGCGCTTGGCTCAAATAAGCAATAACTTGCGTCATCGTTTGAGCATTGGATATATTGCCGACAATACAACCAGACCAAACACCAGACCAATCCACTTCGTCCAGTTGTTTAGAGCTGACAGCATCGCAACTCTCTCCAACAAATTCCAATATATTGCTTATATTCAAGCGACTCGGGGCGTCGTCATCGATTACAAGCAGCTTTGCCAAACCTTGCATAAGTAAGAATAATTGCCTTTGTTTTTGGTGTGTTGCGGCCAAACCTTGATAAGCGAATTTGAGTAAACGAATAAGAGACCGTCTCAAATAACGATAGACAAAATAAGAAAATCAGCAACAAAAAAAGCCATTAGGGCCACTAATGACTTCTATTTTATTTGAATAAAAAAATAAGGCAACCAAGCAATAAAGAGGTGTGAGCTCGATTGAAACTTTAATGCACCAACTATTGTGCAATCAGTAGCAATACATTATGTCTGTCATAAAGTATTGTTTTCGATATTAAATACCAACTTCAGCCGCAGTTAGGTTGTGGAACTCTTGTGGAATCTGGTCCCATGCTGATTTGATCTCTCGAATAATATCGATCACATCATCAATAGGCTGAGGATCATTTTGATGGTTCGCCGCTGAAATCTGAGTAATCATGAACTCATACAAAGAATCTAAGTTTGAAGCAATGTCACCACCGTCATCCATAGATAAGCAACTACGCAGTGCAATAATAATGTCTAGCGCTTTACCAAGACGCTCACCTTTTGCAGGAATGTTGCCTGCTTGCATCGCTGCTTTGCCTTGAATCAAACGTTCAATTGCACCAGCCATCAGCATTTGAATTACTTTGTGCGGAGACGCAGCACTTAGTTGGCTGTCAACTGAAACCTTTTTATATGCCTGTAATGAACCGCGCATAGTATTCCTCTTTTATGTAAATTTTTTGTACTGCTGAAGCGAACGTTGGCCGTAACGAAGCTTATGAAGCTGCTTCCCTAGTTGGCTCGTTTCACCCTGCATCAGCTCAACAATTTCTTTAGTTCGAGTGACCACTGCTTGCCACTCCGCATCCTGCTTCAAATCAGTATTGCCTTCGACAATAGGCAGCAGGTTTTGCAACATCTGTTCCCTAATATCGACCAAACGCAAAATTTCTTCAGTATTTAGTTCAACTTTTTCTAATTCTTGAGAAATTAGTTGATCAAGGTCACGCAAGCTTGCTAGTTCAGATTCCATTTATTAGCCCAACGCGCTCATTAATGCACCGAGTTGCCCCTGCATTTTGCCTGTGGCGTCTTGCATAGCTGTAAACTTGTCATGAGTACGCTTTTCAAGCCCCTCTATGCGGCGATCTAATGCCGCCTGATCGTCATTTAAACGATAGTTTTGTTCTGTAAGGCTTTTTTCTCTGGTTCTGATAGAGCCCGTGATTCCGGTAATACCATGAATGGCATCTTCTATCCGCTTAGCAAAACCTGTATTGCCGCCAAAAAACTTTTCCAGTTCGTTAAAGTTATTGTTGAGCTGCTTATCAAGCATCTCATAGTTTATCTCTAGAGTACCTTGTCGAGTGGTGGTGACCCCAAACTCAGTGAGTGACTTGAGGTTTTCTGGCGCTTTTTCAATGCGACTCGAAAACACTGACTTCAATCTAGAATCAGCACTCCTAACGGTGCTATCACCAGCTAAGGGGCCTTTTTGTCCGGTCATCGGGTCAACGCCAGACAAAGCTTTAGAGGTTTGATAGAAGTTGTTATATGCCGAAACAAACGTCTCTATATCTTGGCGCACACTCTGCCTGTCATATTCAACGCCAATTTCTGCGGCAGGCTTGTCCTTAGGTGTCGTACCTTTCAAGCTCAAGCTTACACCTTCAACTGCATCTTCTATGACGTTGTTGTGACTAGAAAGCTGAGCAACGCCATCAAGTACGACTAGAGAGTCTTGACCCGCTTGAACCTGAGCCATCCCCATGTAAGTCTCAAACGATTTTTGTGCTTTTTCTAATTTAGCTTCAGCGGCGTCAATCTTTTCAAGCTTTTCACGCTCTTTGGGATCAAGCTTTGCCCTGTGCATCTGAGTAGCTTGATATTGAGTGAGTTCACCACGAGCTACTTTTTCGTCCAGCGCCTGCTTCTCGTCAGCGATTTTTTGTTCAATCTCCGCTTTTTCTTGCTCTAGCTGTTGCTGCGCTTCTTTCGCAGTAACATAAGAGTCGGTCAATGTGCCTGATGCGGTGTTTGTCCAGCCAGGGATATCAGGAGCTTTTCCTATCGCTTTTTCATCGAGTTCAAGCTCAGGCGTGCGATAAGAGTCCAGCAAAGTACCAGATGCCGCTTCTGACCAGCCACCGATGCTATCTTCAGGCATCATTCCAGCTTTCTTCTGCGCTTGATCTATCGCCGCTTGACCAGCTTTTGCCGCTTCTGCACCAAATGATGAAATAGGTTCATTCTTATCAGCGTCAGAGGCGTTTTCCTGTGGAGATGAGGCTTCTTCAGGAGGAATAGGATTACCTTGCTCATCAAGCTCTTGCGGAGCATTTGGATCAGCGAGTTTGTCATTTTCTGGAGAGGTTAGCGGACCAATGATCTCTTCCGCTGCATTGCGAGCGTCTTCGAGCGCTTTTACTCGCTCTTCTAACGTTTTGTATTCAAATTTCTTAAGTGGATTTCCCACTTCAGAATCAACATTGATATGAAGTTGATGGTCCTTGCCTGATTGGTTCGAGGCAAGGATCAGACGTGGCCCTTCTACATCGTTAATGATGGAGGCACGGACACCAGGGTTACCCTTGGCCCCATTTATTCCACGAACAACATCGGCTAGTTTGGTACCAGCACTGACATTAACTTCGAAGTCTTTGTCACCTAATGAAATCTGCAGCTTACCAGGACCAAATTTTGCGTCTTCAGGAACAACATCCGACGCCAATTTATGGCTCTGTGCAAGCTGCAACACATCGATAGCATACTTACCAGCTATAGCATCAGTGGTTGCAGTTGCTGACACGACAGCATCGTCCGTTGTATCAACTTTACGAACGGCAAATGCTTTCTCTTGACGAAAATTCGCCATGAGATTTTTCATCGTATCCAATGATTCTCTGAGTCGCCCATAGGCACTAATGCTGGTGTCTATCTTCATTCGCTCATTGTCGATGCGTTGCTGTTTTGGCACACGCTCCGCATCCACAATTTTGCTGACCATGGAATTAATATCCATGCCACCAGACATACCCAAAGGGCCTAAACTCATCAAATCACCTCAAAAACGACTTACACCTTTTCTACTAACAAACCTGTGTTAGCAGAATGTGCGGCTAGACGACGTAATATCTCTAGCATTTCTTCATCAGGTATCTGGCGAATTACATCACCAGTGGTGGCTTCGTAAATCGTCACTACATCTCTACCTGATTCTTCATCCACACGAAATGCGACGCCTTTATTGATGGATGTAACAAACTCATTCATTTGATCCACAATCTTTTGTCGCTCTTCTCTGTTCAGCTCTTTTTGCTGTTCAGCAATCTCTAATGCCGCTTGAACAGAGAAGTCATGCTCAGGTTCTTGCACTGAACTTACAGCGCTAGCTCCTATTGGACTTGAAATTCTAGCTTCGTCTCCGCCATTTCCTTTAGCAACTTTTATGCCACTAGGTGAGCCGTAAGGCTGGATGTTCGATGCGTAAGAGGATATTTCCATCACACTCTCCCTTCCACCTTAATAGCTAGCGATAGAGTTCTATCGCTATGGTGACCTAAAACTTAGGCTTAGTCGACCCAATTAGCCCAGTAGACTTAGCGCTGCAGAAGGAGACTGCTTCGCTTGAGCTAAAATAGAAGTACTCGCTTGCTGAAGAATTTGTGACTTCGTCATCGAAGTTGTTTCTTTAGCGTAGTCTGTATCTTTAATGCGGCTCTTAGATGCATTAACGTTTTCATTAATGTTATCTAAGTTGCTGATCGCATGGTCGAATCGGTTTTGGAATGCACCTAGAGAAGCACGTTGGCTGTCTACAGATTTAAGTGCGCCATCAATCACAGCAACCGCTTCCTGAGCGCCTGCGACTGAAGTCACGTCAATATCTTTCACAGATACGTCTTTCGCGTCACCAAAGCCGATCTCACCAGCTAGGCCGCCAGAGAACTCAACATCACCAGTTACTTTCTGACTCGCAGCAAATACTTGCAGTTTACCGTCTTCGCCAACAGAAGCTTTTACATCTTCATTTTGACCATTGATGTAAGTCGCAAGTTGCTCGATATCATCGCCTTTCTTCGCTTGAATAGTAACTTCTTTCTCTTCACCAAGCTTAGTTGTGTACTTCATGCTCAGCTCAGTGTTATCGCCTACTTTCCAAGACGCATCTTTGCCTTCTTCAGCAGCGTAGCTCTTACCACCCATTTCTGTTGTGTCTGAGCGTAGACTTCCCATAGAAAGCTTAACGGCTTCACCAGAGTCTGCACCGATTTGGAAAGATTGAGTACCGTAAGTACCGTTTAGAAGTTTGTTACCACCGAACGAAGTTGTCTCAGCAATACGGTTTAGTTCATCGTTTAACGCTGTTACTTCTTCTTGGATCGCTACACGTTCAGCTTTAGAGTTTGAACCATTCGCAGATTGCAGTGACAGGTCACGCATACGTTGTAGGATGTTGGTAGACTCATTCATTGCACCTTCAGCTACTTGTGCAATAGAAATACCGTCGTTTGCATTTTTGACCGCCATATCTAGGCCGCGGCTCTGTGCATTTAAACGGTTTGAAATCTGCAGACCTGCAGCATCATCTTTCGCGCTATTGATTTTGTAGCCCGAAGACAAACGCTCCATTGATTTTTGTTGACCTTCAGCTGCGTGGTTTAGGTAACGCTGTGCGGTCATTGCAGAGACGTTAGTATTAACGTTAATCGCCATAATTGATCTCCTTAAGGCTTTTGCTAATGCACCCTAGTGTCTCTCACCTCACTTAGGTACATCTCATTTCTCTCAGTCCCTTTAACGGCGACCTTTGGATATCCTTTAGGAGAAAATTATTTTTTTTTGCGATTTTTTTGTTCGACATTCTTAACTGTGATTTACATCCCACCTTCACACTGTTTTTGGTTGCTGCTTAGCCACTTGGGCATTAAAACGAAAAAAACCCAGCCGAAGCTGGGTTTACTCGCTCATCTCTCACCACGAGCCAATGAGGGTCTTGTCTTAAGTTAATGAATTAACCTAGTAGACTTAGCGCTGAGTTAGGCGCTTGTTTCGCTTGCGCAAGGATTGAGCTTGACGCTTG
>NZ_JAHGAI010000069.1:0-3422 GCF_030248515.1 Vibrio sp. D401a
GCTAAGAAGTATGTTCTCATGCTTAGAATGAAAAGAGGGCCAATTAGCAAGAATAGCCAAATATTTGGTGGACTGACTGCCTGAAAAAAACCTATCAGTGAGTCTCCATCGTTCAGATTATCTTCAATGTGTTTTTTAGCCTGTTCTTTATTCATCATTACTCCTGATTATGTTTAAGTGATCTCTGGTAAGCACTTAACGCCGCATTAAGTGGTGAACAACGCGACCACCCAACCTAAACCATTGTGCCCTAAACACTTAAGCTGATACAAACCAAAAATGCCAAGCGTTGTGAATCCGTCTTAAACGCTTTGTTATTCGCTGATATTTGTTCGCACACCAAGTTTTTCTGCCTGCCTTAACAGTTTAAGCAATGAATTACTATCAAAAACCTTGAGGGCTAGATCTAATTTAAGCATTTCTCCTGATTTAAGTGCTACCACCAATCGAGAAGCTACTAAATTCTTGATAGCAGGGTGCCCAGATAAGTTTTCAATCGCATTGGTTTGAGAACCAATATCAATTCCCTCAATTTCATTTATTGGTATCTTTCTATTTATTCCTTTAAATCCACCGGACTTGATAATCAAGTGAGAACCTTCAATCTCCAGGCGAAAAGCAGCCAATATTTTGGCTAACCAAATAAAGTAAATAAATACTGTCACGCACAGTTGCGCCCCCGCTAAGGGAAATGAGATCTCTCGCGCTTCAACTTCAGAAAAACCTAAGTAGCTTTTGAAAAGCCACATTATACCGGCCCCAAACATCACAAAATAAAAGATTAATGAGGCCAATAAAAGTGGGACCCAGCTTATAAATGATTTAACAATATTTATTTTCGTATTCAACTTTGCTTTCATATTACTCCGAGGCGCATAACGCCGCGTTAAGGTGTGAGCAACGCAGACCACCCTACTTAAACCATTGTGACATAAATACTTAAGTTGAAGAAAGTCGAAAGTGCCAAGCGTTGGGAATCCGTCTTAAACACTTTGTTAACTGGCCAATTACGTATAATCCATTGTGAGGACTATTTCCTGACATTCCGTGCATTTGAATTTATATACCGATGGTTGCCCACCTTTTTCATAATGTTGGATCATCTTCGTCCAAACTTCAGGCTCAACCATTTCTTTCGCCAGAAACGTATCTAACTCATCGCCAGCGAGACGCTCTAAATCCTCTTTTTCAGCGTCACCGTGAAACTCACAGGCAGTACCGCAATGAACTTGCCATGTTTCCTGTTGCCACGACGGATAACCAGGTGTCCTTTCACAGACTTCAACAACTACCGCAAGATCAACGCCCTCTTCAATCAAAGGGTAATCATCAGAAAATGAACCATTGTATTTTGTAGCAGCAGAACCATCAGCTATGCACCACGGACAAATAGATTTCACATCTTGTGCTGTATAAAAACTTGAAGTGTAAATATACCCTTTAGCTTTGCTACAGCATTCACAAATATCATCGCTTTTCTCGAAAACACCCGTCGCTATTGGGTCGGGATGATACTTAAATTTCGGAAGTTCCATTTTTCTACCATTGTAAGTTAACGCCCTGCTAAGGGGTGAGCAACGCAATACCGATGCCGCCGCATACCACCTTAAACACTAAAACCAACGCACAGTAAAAGTGCCACGCGTTGCGAATCACTCTTGAACAGTTTGTTAGGTGTTCAGTCCCCAATGACTAATTGATTTGGCTTGTTGCCCAAAAAATCTACCCCAACAACCGCTTCCAACTCACTTTCGGTATCAAAATAAACAGCCCATTCAAGCGTTGAATTTAAAAACACATTTGGATTAGAAAACGTTTTTGCTTCCATCCCATAGCTTTCTCGGTTTTGTTCGATATAGCCGTAACATTCTTTAATTGTTTCCAACCATGAGGCAGATATTCGCTTAATGGCTTCTACATCCTCGTCGATGACATGTTCTTTCTCTATATAAATAGTTGCACCGTTTAAATTGATGGGCTCAATTTCCCAATAGCCCTCTCGCTTTATTAGAGTCCCAATACCTTTTATTTCCACATGTTTCTCCATGACACCTAACACCGCGTTAAGTAGTGAGCAACGCAGACCACCACACTTAAAGCATTGTGCCGTAAACACCAAAACTGAAGCAAACCGAAAATGCCGAGCGTTGTGAATCCTTCTTAAACGCTTCGTTATGCTCGTCTTTCCAACAACGACGTAATGTCTTTTTTGAACTCATCCGAGAGGCGCACGAACTGCTCTGGTGCAACCAAATTTTCTTCACACATTAGCATGAGCTGAATAAATGCCTTATTACGAGAGTGACCATCAAAGATCAGCTTCATCTGCTTTTCTGACGTTTTGGAATACTGACACATAAAATGAAACCTTTCTCCTGCCAGTTCTGACTCGTCAGTAATAGTTTCAATGACTTCATTCAGTTGTCTCGTGCAATACAACTGAATTGCTTCTTTTTTGATTTCGCAAAAGACTTTCCAATCAGACTCTTTGATACTCATACAAACCTCCATAAGGTTCAATTTTCAGCATAGAGCATAACGCCGCGTTAAGTGGTGAGCAACGCAGACCACTGCACTTAAAGTATTGTGCCGTAAACACTAAAGCCGAAGTAAACCAAAAATGCCAAGCGTTGGGAATTCGTCTTAAACGCTTTGTTATGCGTTTTTTACCACTTAGGAACCATACTCAATGCACTGTGTATTTGGTCTCTGGCAATATCACCTAATAAGTGAGTTTTTGCCATAAGCATATTGACAGCAACACCGTTTGAAGCAGTTTGATTCCGAATACGTTCTTTAGCTGCAAATGCAGATTTTTGACGTTTATAGACATCTTCCCACCAATCTCTACCATGCTTCTTAAGTAAGCTAGCTTTGATGGACTTGAAACGTTGTCTACTATCGCTACCCTCACCGGAAGCTAACACACTTGCCCATATCATGCGCTTTTGCATATCATTTGGAAGCCAGTTTTGCTTTTGAAGATCCGAGATAACCTCGGGATGAAGATAGAGAGTATTCTCTGATACTTTTCTGGCAATCCACAACGATTGAGCACGCTCGAACGCAGCTTTCTTCTCTTGAGAACTGTAACCTTGGCAATGCTGCTTCCAAGTTTCCAGCTCATCAATTGAAGCTAATTTCTGAACTAGTTCTTCCAATGTCAAATCCTCCGGAAACGTATAACGCCCTGTTAAGGGGTGAGCAACGCAATACCGAAACCACCGCACACAACCTTAATCACTTAAACCAACGCATAGTGAAAATGCCACGCGTTGCGAATCCCTCTTGAACAGTTTGTTATGTTTATTTGTAAATGACATCTTCTAGAGATTCATCACCAAAAGCATCCGAGTTAGTTAAATGGCCATCATATCCCCCTAGTTTGTTGATATAGCTGCCATCTTTGAACACTAACTGTA
>NZ_JAHGAI010000007.1:0-82582 GCF_030248515.1 Vibrio sp. D401a
CATGATCAAACTCTTCAATTTAAGATTTTGTCGGCTCAATGAATACTGAACATTACATAAGTAATGTTTGAATTGACTGTGCTGAATCTTTCGATTCAATGGTCACTTCGTATCATTGAAACCTAATTTGAAACCGAAGTTTCTAATTGGATTATCATCAACGAGTGCCCACACAGATTGATAGGTCTATATTGTTAAAGAGCTTTCCTATTGAGCTTTGCTCAAATCGGACGGCCATTTTAGCGAGTTAAAGTTTAGTGTCAATCACTTTTTTCAAACTTTTTTCAAGCGTTTCCGCTTGGCTAATTGGCTTGCTAACTCAACCTCGTTTCTTTCGAAGCGTTGCCGTGTCAGCGAGGTGGCATTATAGAGATTGCGATCACATTGGCAAGCCCTTTTTGACGTTTTTTTTGATTTTTTTATTGTTCGGGCAAAATTTCATCAAAAGCAGTCAAAAGAGCACGTTATTTCTACAGTTCTTTGAATTTATCTGCGAAAAGAGCCACTTTTTCCCAATTGGTGTATTCAACTTCTTTGGTTGTATCGGTTTCACCACCTGTCATCGACATAATAAACTTAATCATGGTTTTGTCGAACCAACTATAACGTGGGTAATAAAGCGCACCAGCGAACACACCTATTAACGTTGGCTTCCAAGGTGACTTAATTAGGAACTTGCGAATATAAGCACTGCCTTCTGGAGTATCCTTTCCTTGGTCTTCTTTACGAGCAGTTAGGTTTACGCAGAAAAACGCCACTTTACTTTGCTCTAGTTGACCCAAGTTTCGCTCAATAAACTGGTATAGCTTCTTATTAAGGTGGCCATAACGAATAGAAGCTCCGATCAGTACTCTGTCGTATTGGCTAAAATCCATCGCCTCTACATTATGTAAATCCACCAGCTCGCAATCGAAGTCTGGTAGTTGCTCATCTATATAGTGAAGAATTTTTCTTGTCTGCCCTTCACGGGAAGAGTATAGAAATAACGCTTTTGCCACGATTTCCCCTTAGCTACGCCAAAACGTCGGCGTAAGTAGAATAAGTAAGGTAAAGATTTCCAAGCGGCCAAACAGCATAGAAACAATCAATACCCATTTTGCTTTGTCATTCACGTCACCAAAGTGAAGTGCCACTTCCCCCAAACCTGGGCCGAGGTTGTTTAGAGTTGCCGCCACTGCCGAGAACGCACTTAGCTCGTCCATCCCAGTTGCAATCAAACCCAACATACAAACCACAAATACCAGTGCATATGCAGAGAAGAATCCCCACACCGCATCAACAACACGTTGCGGTAGCGCACTACCACCCACTTTGATGGTGTAAACCGCACGCGGGTGAACCAAACGCTTTAGCTCACGCGCACCTTGTAAGGTCAGTAGCAAAATACGGATCACTTTCATGCCGCCGCCTGTCGAACCAGCACAGCCACCTATAAAAGAAGAGAACAATAGCAACACTGGTAAGAACAATGGCCAATCAGCAAAGCCGGTCGTTGTAAAACCTGCAGTTGTAGATATAGACACGGTTTGGAAGAGCGCCTGATCAAAAGCGTCATATGGCGAGTCATACGAGTGGTGGTTCAATAATAATAAGAAGCACACTAAAAACAGGACAACTTGTATAAAGATGAAGGCGCGGAACTCTGGATCTTTCCAATAATATTTAGGATGCACGCCGCCAGACGCAAATGCGGCGAAGTGCAAAGAGTAGTTACATGCCGAAATCAACAAGAAGACAACGGTAATCATGTTAATCGCATAGCTATCGAAATAGCCCATGCTGGCATCGTGGGTAGAGAAACCACCGATGGCAATGGTTGAGAAGCTGTGACTGATGGCATCAAATGGCGTCATGCCCGCCAACCAAAACGCCACAGCACACGCGATGGTCAAACTTAAGTAGATGTACCACAGCGCTTTTGCTGTTTCTGCAATACGTGGAGTCATCTTGGTGTCTTTGACTGGACCCGGTATTTCAGCTCGATACAGCTGCATACCACCGATACCAAGAACTGGAAGAATCGCTACCGCCAATACGATGATACCCATACCACCAAACCACTGTAGAAGCTGGCGATAAAAGAGAATCGCTTTTGGTAGTTCGTCCAGTCCGACAATAACCGTCGCGCCAGTAGTCGTTAAGGCAGAGAAAGACTCAAAAAATGCATCAGTCACAGATATATTGGGATTATCTGAGATCAGAAAAGGGATAGAGCCTGCACTACCAAGTACAGTCCAGAAAAGAACCACTATAAGAAAGCCATCACGCGCTTTTAGCTCATGCTTATGCCTGCGGTTTGGGAACCAACATATCCCACCACACAATAAAAGCACGAAGAAAGTCGTGACAAATGGTACACCCGCACCATCTCGATAGATAAGCGCAACTAGCGCAGGCGCGAGCATTGTGACACTAAAAAGTGCGAGCAATAGCCCGACGATTCGAATAATTGAACGAAATTGCATGGATTGATTGACTAGCGAAGCTGTCCCTGTGGCTTCCTATTTTTCATTATTGTCCGTCTAGTGGGGTGACAACTGCCTTTGCACCACTTTTGTTGATGATAGCTTGGGTAAACGCGCTCACTTCACGTAGCTCAATTTCCACCACTAATACCACCTGATCGCTGTATTCAGCATCCACTTCAACCGCGCCAAACTGGGGCATGAGTGACTGTGCGATAGGCATAAACCCATAGTCTAACTCTAGTCGGAGTTTTGTGGTTATTTTTTTCTCAATAGTTTGAAGCAGCTTGAGCGCTTGTTGCACACCACCACCATAAGCTTTGACCAAACCACCCGTACCAAGCTTGATGCCGCCAGAATATCGAGTAACCACCGCGGTGATCTCACCAACTCCAGAGCCAGACAGCTGAGCGAGGATCGGTTTACCAGCCGTCCCTGATGGCTCTCCATCATCACTAAAGCCCCACTTCATCGAATCTTCTGGTCGACCAGCAACAAATCCCCAGCAGTTATGCCTTGCATCAGAGTGTTTGGTTTTGATCTGCTCAACGAATGCCTTCGCAGCTTCCACGCTGGGCGTATGAGCTAAGTAAGTAATAAAGACACTCTTTTTGATCTCTTCTTCAAATTGAGTGGGCTGGGCAGGAATCAGATAAGGCAGGTCATTCATAGGATTAGGTCACTTTTCTCTTTGTTCAAAGTCTATCACGAGACGGAATTGTGAGTCGCATAAGATCTGCACCAGCGCACAATGTTAAACACTTGTTTAAAAAATGTATTGAAATTAACCAATCCGAGGTCCAAACTAACTCCACTGGTCAAACCAGAATAAAAATATAACGACTTTCCTCTATATCTATTTGTTGCCCTACAGGCGCTCAGCCCGCATCAAATCGGTATACAGACAATCCAAGATTGTATGTCATGGAGATAGACAATGATTTACCAAGCCGAAACCCTACAGGTAAAGGAAGTACAAGATGGCATTGCAGAGCTTAGCTTCTGCTCTCCAAAATCCGTTAACAAGCTCGACCTAGCGACACTAGAGTCACTCGACAAGGCCCTTGATGCACTAAAAGCACACCAAGGACTGAAGGGCTTGATGCTCACCTCAGATAAAGACGCGTTCATTGTTGGCGCTGATATCACCGAATTCTTAGGACTTTTTGCAAAGACAGACGCTGAGCTCGATCAGTGGCTGCAATTTGCTAACAGCATCTTTAACAAGCTGGAAGACTTACCGGTCCCGACTATCTCGGTACTAAAAGGTCACACGTTAGGTGGCGGTTGTGAGTGCGTGCTTGCGACTGACATGCGAATTGGTGACAAGACCACCAGCATCGGTCTACCAGAGACAAAATTAGGCATCATGCCGGGCTTTGGTGGTTGTGTACGTCTGCCACGTGTTATCGGTGCCGACAGTGCGATGGAAGTGATCACACAAGGTAAAGCGTGTCGTGCGGATGAGGCATTAAAGATTGGTCTTCTGGATGCGGTTGTCGATAACGACGCACTTTACGAATCAGCACTCAAGACACTGACCTCGGCAATCAACGAGAAGTTGGACTGGCAAGCTCGTCGTAAGCAAAAGACATCACCACTTACGCTAAGTAAGCTCGAATCAATGATGAGCTTTACCATGGCGAAGGGTCTAGTGGCACAAAAAGCAGGTCCTCACTACCCTGCTCCAATGACAGCCGTTATTACTATTGAAGAGGGTGCTCGCTTTGCTCGTAACGAAGCACTCGACATTGAACGTAAGCACTTCGTAAAACTGGCTAAGTCTGAAGAAGCAAAATCACTGGTTGGTTTATTCCTCAACGACCAATACATCAAAGGGCTTGCTAAAAAATCAGCTAAGTCAGCGAGTAAAGACACGCAACGTGCAGCTGTACTTGGTGCAGGTATAATGGGCGGCGGCATCGCTTACCAATCTGCATTAAAAGGCGTGCCGGTGTTAATGAAAGACATCGCGCAACCTTCACTCGATTTAGGCATGACTGAAGCATCTAAGCTGCTGAATAAACGCTTATCTCGTGGTCGTATTGATGGCTTTAAGATGGCTGGTATTTTAGCGTCTATTACACCGAGTCTACATTACGCAGGCATCGAAGAATCAGACGTGATTGTTGAAGCCGTAGTAGAAAACCCGAAAGTAAAAGCAGCAGTTTTGAGTGAAGTCGAATCGCATGTCAGTGAAGACACGGTTATCACCTCAAACACCTCGACAATTCCTATCAACCTGTTGGCAAAATCGCTGAAACGCCCAGAAAACTTCTGTGGCATGCACTTCTTCAACCCTGTGCACCGCATGCCTCTTGTTGAGATCATTCGTGGTGAACATACCTCTGATGAAACCATCAATCGTGTTGTTGCCTACGCAGCGAAAATGGGCAAATCACCAATTGTCGTTAATGACTGTCCTGGGTTCTTTGTAAACCGCGTATTGTTCCCATACTTTGGTGGCTTCAGCATGCTACTTCGCGATGGTGCTGACTTTACGAAAATCGACAAAATCATGGAACGTAAGTTTGGCTGGCCAATGGGACCTGCATACTTGCTCGATGTTGTTGGTATTGATACTGCTCACCACGCACAAGCCGTTATGGCACAAGGCTTCCCTGAGCGTATGGGCAAACAAGGTCGTGACGCAATAGATGCGCTGTTCGAAGCAGATAAATACGGCCAGAAGAATGGCAATGGCTTCTACAGCTACACCATTGATAGAAAAGGTAAGCCTAAGAAAACCTTCTCTGAAGAAATCTTGCCGGTACTCGCTGACGTTTGTGCCGATAAGCAGGACTTTGACGATCAGACCATCATTCAACGTATGATGATTCCGATGATCAACGAAGTGGTACTGTGTCTACAAGAAGGCATCATTGCCACTCCACAAGAAGCGGATATGGCATTGGTTTACGGTCTTGGTTTCCCTCCATTCCGCGGCGGCGTATTCCGCTACCTAGATAGCGTAGGTATTGCTGAGTTTGTTGCAATGGCAAAACAATACTCAGAACTTGGTGCTATGTACCAAGTACCACAGATGCTGATTGATATGGCGGCGAAAGGTGAAAGCTTTTACGGTGCACAACAGCAAGGTTCTATCTAAGGAGGGATTCTAAAATGACTAATCAAACAAGAAATGTTGTCGTAGTCGATTGTCTACGTACTCCAATGGGTCGCTCTAAAGGTGGTGCTTTCCGTCATACTCGAGCAGAAGATCTATCTGCGCGCCTGATGAAGGGCATTCTTGCGCGTAACCCACAGGTGAACCCAAGTGAGATTGAAGATATCTACTGGGGCTGTGTACAACAAACACTAGAGCAAGGCTTTAACGTTGCTCGTAATGCAGCGCTGCTTGCTGGCCTACCAATTGAGATTGGCGCCGTGACGGTGAACCGCTTGTGTGGTTCATCAATGCAAGCGCTTCACGACGGTACACGTGCCATCATGACGGGTGACGCTGAAATCTGCCTAATTGGTGGTGTTGAGCACATGGGACACGTACCAATGAACCACGGCGTGGACTTCCACCCTGGCATGTCAAAGACAGTTGCAAAGGCAGCAGGCATGATGGGCTTAACAGCAGAAATGCTTGGTAAGCTGCATGGCATTAGCCGTGAGCAACAAGACGAGTTTGCTGCGCGTTCTCATGCTCGTGCACATGCTGCAACCGTAGAGGGGCGTTTTAAAAACGAAATCCTACCAATTCAAGGTCATGCGGCTGACGGCACGCTGTTCACTCTGGATTACGATGAAGTGATTCGCCCTGAAACATCCGTTGAAGGTCTGTCTCAACTTCGTCCTGTTTTCGACCCAGCCAACGGCACAGTAACAGCCGGAACATCATCGGCGCTGTCTGATGGTGCATCAGCGATGTTGATCATGAGCGAAGAAAAAGCCAATGAGCTTGGTTTGAAGATTCGTGCACGCATTAAAGGTATGGCCATTGCGGGCTGCGATCCTTCTATTATGGGTTACGGTCCTGTACCTGCGACGCAAAAAGCGCTCAAGCGTGCAGGTCTTTCAATTGAAGATATGGATGTGGTTGAGCTAAACGAAGCATTTGCCGCGCAGTCTCTACCATGTGCTAAAGACTTGGGGCTACTTGATGTGATGGATGAGAAGGTCAACCTTAACGGTGGTGCGATTGCATTGGGTCACCCGCTTGGTTGTTCTGGCTCACGTATCTCAACGACGTTAATCAACCTAATGGAAGCGAAAGATGCGAAATACGGTCTCGCAACCATGTGTATTGGTTTAGGTCAGGGTATTGCGACTGTATTTGAACGACCATAGTCTGTTTAAGAAACGCTAGGTTGTAGTGATCAATTCAACAGTCACGAGCAAATGAACCAATACTGAAATTTTTTAGTATTACACTTAAGGGCGACATCTGATGTCGCCCTTTGTTTTACGCTAAACATTGCTTACATGCACAAAAAGCATACATTAAATGCTCAAGTTTCATTTTATTCATAGACAAAGAAGACATACACTTAGCAGCAGTTGATATCTTGCTGCATGTGACCCAGAGTCACGCTACCGCACAATCGGAGAACCTTATGTTTAATGCTCTAGTTCTAAATCAAGAAGACAAACGTACTATCGCTAGCATCGAGAAAATCGATGAAACACAACTGCCTGAAGGCGACGTTCTGATTGACGTTGATTACTCATCGTTGAACTACAAAGACGGTCTTGCAATTACAGGTAAAGGTAAAATCATCCGTAACTTCCCGATGGTGCCGGGTATTGACCTAGCAGGTACGGTAGTAAGCTCAGAAGACGAGCGCTACCAAGCAGGCGACAAAGTTGTTCTTACTGGTTGGGGTGTAGGTGAAAACCATTGGGGCGGTATGTCTCAACGTGCTCGTCTAAAAGCGGATTGGCTAGTACCACTACCAAAAGGTCTGGACAGCAAGAAAGCAATGATGGTGGGTACTGCTGGCTTCACTGGCATGCTATGTGTTCAAGCACTGCTTGATGCAGGCATCAAACCTGAAAATGGCGAAATCCTAGTAACTGGCGCAAGTGGCGGTGTAGGCTCAGTAGCCGTAACGCTTCTAGCACAGCTTGGCTACAAAGTGGCAGCCGTGACAGGTCGTGTTGAACAAAATGGTCCGCTACTGGAAAAGCTAGGTGCTAGTCGCATCATCGACCGTGTTGAATTTGAAGAGCCAGCACGTCCGCTTGAAAAACAAGTATGGGCAGGTGCGGTTGATACTGTGGGCAGCAAAGTACTAGCAAAAGTATTGGCGCAAATGGATTACAACAGTGCAGTTGCGGCTTGCGGTCTTGCAGGTGGCTTCGATCTACCAACCACAGTGATGCCGTTCATTCTACGTAACGTTCGTCTACAAGGTGTGGATTCTGTTTCATGCCCATTTGAAAAACGTACTGCAGCATGGGAAAAATTGGTTGAGCTACTACCAGACAGCTACTTCGAACAAGCTTGTACTGAGGTAGAGCTAGCAGAAGCACCAAAATACGCTGAAGACATCACAAATGGTCAAGTAACTGGTCGCGTGGTTATCAAGCTATAAGCATTAACTCTTTAATAGAATAAACAAAGCCGGGTCATCACCCGGCTTTTTGCTATTTGGATTTTAGGAAAAATTAGTCCAATCCCATATCTTCAATTCGTTTGGCAATAAGACGGCTACATTCTTCTCGAACCACCGCACGCAACCATTCTTGAGCGGGAGAGTGCTCGCAACGAGCATGCCAAATCATCGAATATTCAAACGGCGTGAATTGGAATGGTAATGGCTTCACCACCAAGTCATAACGATCAGCAACCAAGTACGCTAAATCGGCTGGTACGGTAATGATGATTGGTAAAGTATCAACAATCGCCAGCGCCGCTTCCAAGTGATAAGCGCGTAATACCATTTGACGTTGCGGCTTCTCCACGAGCGCTTGTTCAATCAGCGCTTTAACCCCATCACTGATGGCGATCATGGCATGCGGGTGACTGAGATAATCATCCAGACTCATCTCTTTGTCAGCTAGCGGATGCTGCTTAGAGAGCAGACACAACACACCAACTCGCCCTAACACTTCACTGCGTAATGGCTCCACTGGACCTGTTGGACGACAAATCGCTAAGTCCGCGCCTTCATATGTTAATTGATCAGATAAGCGGTCGTGTTGCAGCGGCAAGAAGTTAAACGACACATTCGGTGCTTCTTGATAAATACGCGGCAAAGCAAAAGGCAAAATGGTTTGCATCGCGTAATCGGTCGTGGCGATAGTAAACGTCTGATCGCAACTGCGTGGATCAAACTCACGTGGAGAAAGTAATTGGCGCAGCGATTCCAGCGGTTCACCTAAAGAGCGATCAATCTCTAACGCTTTCTGGGTTGGGATCAAGTGCTGACCTTGGCGAGTAAACAGTGGGTCACCAAGCAGATCACGTAAACGCCCTAGCACACGACTCATAGCCGATTGGCTCAAATTCAAACGAGTGGCGGCTTTACTGACGCTGCTCTCTTCAATCAACACACGTAGTGCAACCAATAAGTTCAGATCTCTACGGTAGATGTCTTCTAATTCCACGATTTGCCACTTACCATGTTGGGGATTTAGATAAATTGTACTCTTCAGGCAAAAAAAATCCCGCCTTTCAGCGGGGAAGCCCAAGAAAAATGGGGATAGTGTCGGAATGAAGTGTCGTTAAACTTGGTGAGCGGTATATCAATAGGTTCCGATTACAGCAAGAAGCGCTAATTTTCTTGCTCAGATGCACCTGACCATTTGTGCATCTCAATCCAAATCCCAATAATGGTTGCACTCATGCCTAAAAGAGGCATCAATGAGGTTTCAGCTGGCGTTCGAAGCACTAATGCACAAAACGAGATGAAACATAAAACCGAATAGATGGTTAGTCTGTCTAACGCTGTTAACATCGTCTCTCCTTGCCAGTTGTTACCAAATTGTTAATTTAAGGTAAAACAAAAAAATCACTTTGCCAAGTGGTTATTGAATATTTTTTCAACGAAAGTAAAATTCACCGCTAAGTTAGTTACGAGAATCACATTATGAGTTTTAATCCTGAACTGGCGACCAAGACATTAGAGGCGGAAGGATTACGCTGCCCAGAGCCAGTAATGATGGTCAGGAAGACAATTCGAAACATGCAAGATGGTGAGGTATTGCTGGTAAAGGCAGACGACCCATCCACGACTCGAGATATCCCAAGTTTCTGTCGGTTTATGGACCACCAGTTGGTTGCAGCGCAAACAGAACAGCTTCCATACCAATATCTAATTAAGAAAGGTTTGGAATAATCTCAGCAAGATCAAAAACGGCAGCCCAAAGGCTGCCGTTTGTTTATTCATCGTATTCTAGTGTGCGAACTTCAGATTGTAGCTTATTTAATTGTTTTCTCATTGCACGCATCTCTTCGTGCATAGGAATAATATGCGCGACCCGAATCCATGCTTCTACCGTTAAGCCGGTAAGAATGAAGGTCCCTGCCACAATCGGCAACCACATATCAGTCAGCACCATCGCCAACAAGCACAGCGCCAAACCAAAGGTGAATAAATAACTCTGACTCTTTGGGGACATCCCCATATAACGTGTAAGCATAAACTTGCCCTCTCGCCATCATTCACACCATTAAAGTACCATGACAAGTATGGCACTAATATGTCACCCGTCACGGTCTTGAATGATTTTGAGCCAGAGTTTTAACTCGCGCATTACTTCACTAGTTATTGATAATTCAGACCATTTTATGTGCAATGAATCAGAACAATGCCGCTCCGATAGCTAGCGCGATAAACAGGAATGCGGTCACCTTACGAATCAACCCTAAAGGCATCTTATCCGCCGAGAGTTTGCCGATTAAAACCACAGGAACGTTGGCAAGCAACATACCAATCGTGGTACCAAGAATCACCCAACTCAATGCATCTGCGTATTGCGCACCCAAGATAGAAGTGGCGATCTGAGTTTTGTCGCCAATCTCCGCAACGAAGAAAGCAATAAAACTCGCAATGAATGGGCCTCGGTTAGAGATCTGCTCGTCATCATCTAACTTATCAGGGATCAGTACCCAAGCCGCCATAGCGACAAAACTGACCACTAGCACCCACTTAAGGACTTCTGGTGAAAGGTAATCGGCCACAACCACACCTAACCATGCAGCCAAAGCGTGGTTGGCAATCGTTGCCAAAAAGATTGCTGCAATAATTGGGATTGGCTTGCGGTAACGACTGGCAAGCAATAGAGATAGCAATTGGGTCTTATCGCCAATTTCTGCTAACGCTACAGTAGTAATTGAAATAGCTAAAACGCTCACGACATGCTCATTGGGGCGGGATAATTATTTTTAACCATAGACAAACCTCACGCCCCACCCCGGTTCGTGATGATTTGTCTAAGGTCTTGCTAAACCCATCAGGCTGATGAGTCTCGAGCGCCATGGTGATTTTGCACCAATTATGTTGACGAACGAACCGGATGAAACGGACATTTCATCGAGTAAGCTACTCCCCAAAGACAGGCGCAATTCTAGCCATGTTTCCCTACCACCTCAAGAGTGAAAGCCAGCGAAAACTCCCTTTTAGGAAAAATTCAGCAGATAAAGCGGTAAAAATCCATTAAAGGAGAAAATTGCCCACGAATTAATCAAGATTAGCTCTACTCCCATGCTCAATATCTGGGTATACTTGATCGTTATTTTATTCAACCGTCATTACTTTGAATCCTCACTGTTGAGGCTAGAAAACCCAACAATAGAGATGACTTCACAAGTAATAAGAGAATCGCGCGAACCTGACTTATGCAAAAATACGATATCAAAACCTTCCAGGGAATGATCCTCGCGCTGCAGGATTATTGGGCTCAAAATGGTTGCACCATTGTTCAACCGCTAGATATGGAAGTAGGTGCGGGTACCTCTCACCCAATGACATGTCTACGAGCACTTGGCCCAGAGCCAATGTCTACAGCTTACGTACAACCTTCACGTCGTCCTACTGATGGTCGTTACGGTGAAAACCCTAACCGCCTTCAGCACTACTACCAATTCCAAGTAGCGCTAAAACCATCGCCAGACAATATTCAAGAGTTGTACTTAGGTTCTCTAGAAGTACTTGGTATTGACCCACTTGTACACGACATCCGTTTCGTAGAAGACAACTGGGAAAACCCAACACTAGGCGCATGGGGTCTAGGCTGGGAAGTTTGGCTAAACGGCATGGAAGTGACTCAGTTCACTTACTTCCAGCAAGTTGGCGGCCTTGAGTGTAAACCAGTAACAGGTGAGATCACTTACGGTATCGAACGTCTAGCAATGTACATCCAAGAAGTAGATTCGGTTTACGATCTTACTTGGAACATCGCACCAGATGGCAGCAAAGTGACTTACGGTGATATCTTCCACCAAAACGAAGTAGAGCAATCGACTTACAACTTCGAGCACGCAGACGTTGACTTCCTATTTGGTTTCTTCGAACAGTGTGAGAAAGAGTGTAAAGAGCTGCTTGAGCTTGAAAAGCCACTGCCACTACCTGCTTATGAGCGCATCCTAAAAGCTGGTCACGCATTCAACCTACTAGACGCGCGTAAAGCGATCTCAGTAACTGAACGCCAACGTTACATCCTACGCATCCGCAACCTGACGAAAGCAGTTGCAGAAGCATACTACGCATCGCGTGAAGCTCTTGGCTTCCCAATGTGTAAGAAAGAACAAGCGTAAGGGGCAGAGTAACATGGCAAAAGAATTTCTAATCGAGCTAGGTACAGAAGAGCTACCACCAACGCAACTTCGCACTCTAGCTGAAGCATTCGCAGCAAACTTCGAAGCAGAACTAAAAGGCGCTGAGCTTGCTCATGAAGGCGTTAAATGGTTCGCGGCACCTCGTCGTCTTGCACTTAAAGTCGCAGCACTAGCAGACAGCCAGTCTGACAAAGTTGTTGAAAAACGTGGTCCTGCGGTTTCTGCAGCGTTTGACGCGGAAGGCAACCCAACAAAAGCGGCTCAAGGCTGGGCACGCGGTTGTGGCATCACGGTTGACCAAGCAGAACGCATGGTTACAGACAAAGGTGAATGGCTACTTTTCAAACAAGAAGTGAAAGGTCAGCCAACGTCTGAGATCGTAGTTGAACTTGCAGCGAAAGCACTAGCAAACCTACCTATCGCAAAACCAATGCGCTGGGGTAACAAAACGACTCAATTTATCCGTCCAGTTAAGACGCTAACCATGCTAATGGGCAGCGATCTAATCGAAGGCGAGATCCTTGGTGTCGCTTCAGACCGCACTATCCGTGGTCACCGCTTCATGGGTGAGCAAGAGTTCACTATCGATTCTGCTGAACAATACCCTGCGATCCTAGAAGAGCGCGGTAAAGTAATGGCAGATTACGAAGCGCGTAAAGCAATCATCCTAGCTGACGCACAAAAAGCGGCAGCAGCGGTTGGCGGTATCGCTGACCTAGAAGATGACCTAGTAGAAGAAGTAACGTCTCTGGTTGAATGGCCAGTGGTACTAACAGCGAAGTTTGAAGAAGAGTTCCTAAAAGTGCCTTCTGAAGCGTTGGTATACACCATGAAAGGTGATCAAAAATACTTCCCTGTTTACGATGAAAACAAGAAGCTACTACCTAACTTCATCTTCGTATCGAACATCGAATCAAAAGAGCCTCGTTACGTAATCGAAGGTAACGAGAAAGTAGTTCGCCCTCGTCTTGCAGACGCAGAGTTCTTCTTCAACACAGACCGTAAGCGTCCGCTTATCGACCGTCTGCCAGAACTGGAACAAGCGATCTTCCAAAAGCAACTGGGTACGATCAAAGACAAAACAGACCGCATCACTGAACTTGCTGGCTACATTGCTGAGCAAATCGGTGCTGACGTTGAGAAATCAAAGCGTGCTGGTCTACTAGCAAAATGTGACCTAATGACCTCAATGGTATTCGAATTCACGGATACTCAAGGTGTTATGGGTATGCACTATGCTCGCCACGACGGTGAAGCAGAAGAAGTTGCAGTAGCACTGAACGAGCAATACATGCCTCGTTTCGCAGGTGATGAACTGCCATCTAACGGCGTTTCAACTGCAGTTGCAATGGCAGACAAGCTAGACACTATCGTAGGTATCTTCGGTATTGGTCAAGCGCCTAAAGGCAGCGACCCATTCGCACTACGCCGCGCATCTCTAGGTGTACTACGTATCATCGTTGAATACGGCTACAACCTAGATCTTGTTGACCTAGTAGCGAAAGCGAAGTCACTGTTTGGCGACCGCCTAACCAACGACAACGTTGAACAAGACGTTATCGAGTTCATGCTTGGTCGTTTCCGTGCTTGGTACCAAGACGAAGGCTTCAGCGTAGACATCATTCAAGCGGTTCTAGCGCGTCGCCCGACGAAACCAGCAGACTTCGATCAACGAGTTAAAGCGGTTTCTCACTTCCGTGAACTAGAAGCAGCTGAGTCTCTAGCAGCAGCGAACAAACGTGTAGGTAACATCCTAGCGAAATTCGACGGCGAACTAGCAGCAGACATCGACCTAGCACTTCTACAAGAAGACGCAGAGAAAGCACTAGCAGAAAGCGTTGAAGTAATGACGGAAGCGCTAGAGCCAGCATTTGCTACAGGTAACTACCAAGAAGCCCTAAGCAAGCTAGCTGACCTACGTGAACCAGTTGATGCGTTCTTTGATAACGTAATGGTAATGGCAGACGACGAAGCACTTAAGAAGAACCGTCTGACACTACTGAACAACCTGCGTAACCTGTTCCTACAGATCGCAGACATTTCTTTGCTTCAAAAGTAATTCATTACTCTTCGAAGTGATTAAGAAATAACTAAAAGGGAAGCAGATGCTTCCCTTTTTTGTTGCCTTCAAACCGATGAAGGTGACGCTTATTATTCATTTTGTGAACAAGACTAAAATTTGTAGGGTGAGACGCGTTTAACTTGTTGGTGTAGAGCTCGGATTGTAGAGGCACAGTTTTGCTATAACTGGGCTGTTTATTCGGGGGAAGGACACAATGAAAAAAACAATTCTCGCACTCTCTATCGGTCTACTGGGCGCCTGCAGCCAGATTCCAGAAAATGCCATCGTATTAAGCGTTGGTGATGAGACCGCTGTTTTTGAGGAAAACTCACAAGGCTTACTTGTCGCCGAGCAAAAACTCGAAAAAGGCAGTTACACCTTTACCATTGCTGACAGCAAGCAAAGCTGTGGCAGTAGCTTTGCCCTAGCAGAAGAAGATCGCATCAAGTTCAATCGTCCATTAAAAATGGATAACTGCGCCACTGATGCACAAATGCCGCTGCGCATCTTCAAAGCCAATACCTATCAATTTACGCTCAATCCAACCACCAATGAGCTAACTGTAAAAATCAAACCAAAACAGAGTCAGGACATCACCTACTCTTGCCCTGTCGCAACTGACGCGCCAAAAACCATCAATGTTGCTCAAACCTTTAATGATGGCACTGTCGTTCGCGATGCCTTAACCGGACAAGAAGCCACAGTCGCCAATGGCAGCGTCACCATGCAGCCGGGTCCTATGAGCCAAGGTCTATTGCTCCTAGAAGAAGTTGAACAGCAAGCCGATAAACCGTTCAGCTGGGATAACGCGACGGTGTACTTCGTCATGACCGACCGCTTCTACAATGGCAACCCAGACAACGACAACAGCTACGGTCGCAGCAAAGACGGCAAATACGAGATTGGTACCTTCCACGGTGGAGACTTAGCGGGTCTGACGAAAAAACTCGATTACATCGAATCTCTTGGTGTGAACGCCATTTGGATAACCTCACCACTGGAACAAATCCATGGTTGGGTTGGCGGCGGCGATAAAGGCGACTTTAAACACTACGGCTACCACGGTTACTACCATCAAGATTGGACTAAACTCGATGCCAACATGGGTACCGAAGATGAACTAAAAACCTTTGTCGATACCGCGCATAAGAAAGGCATTCGCGTGATTTGGGATGTGGTCATGAACCACACTGGCTACGCGACATTAGCAGACATGCAGGAGTTCGGATTTGGTCAGCTTTACCTTGATGACCAAGAAGCCAAAGAAATCCTTGGTGAGAAATGGACCTACTGGCAGCCAAAATCGGGACAAAGCTGGCACAGCTTCAACGATTACATCAAATACGGTGATAGCGAAGCGTGGGAAAAGTGGTGGGGCAAAGATTGGCTTCGCACCGACATTGGCGATTACGATGCGCCGGGATACAACGACATCACCATGTCTTTGAACTACTTACCGGATCTCAAAACCGAATCAACTCAGAAAACCGGACTACCAAACTTCTTCCGCAATAAAGACACCAATGCGCAAGATGAACTGCAAACCCCGCGTGAGCATCTGATTACGTGGTTATCCGACTGGGTACGTGACTATGGCATTGATGGCTTCCGCGTCGACACCGCTAAACACGTTGAAATGGAAGCGTGGGCAGAGTTGAAAGCCAGCACCACTCAAGCGCTTGCCCAGTGGAAGCAAAACAATCCAGACAAAGCACTAGATGACCTGCCATTTTGGATGACAGGTGAAGTATGGGCACACAGCGTGGTGAAGAGCCCGTATTTCGATAACGGCTTTGATTCCATCATCAACTTCGAGTTCCAATCTGATGTCGCACCAAAAGCACTGAAGTGTTTTGCTCAGCTTGATGGAGACTACCGCCGCTATGCAGAGCGCATCAACAGCGACACTGAGTTCAATGTGTTGAGCTACCTGTCTTCACACGATACTCAACTTTTCTGGTCGGCACGCAGCCGCAGTTTTGATGACCAAGCTCGTGCAGCCAATGCGTTGATGCTGGCGCCGGGTGCAGTGCAAATCTACTATGGTGACGAGATCGCCCGTGACTTTGGTGTTACCGGCTCGGACGCTCACCAAGGTACTCGCTCTGATATGCCATGGGATAAGATTAATGGCGAGCGTGAAGATCTACTGCAACATTGGCAAAAGTTGGGTGAATTCCGTAAACGCCACCCAGCGGTTGCTCAAGGTAAGCACATCACTCGTAACCAAGAAGGTTACTACGCATTTGAACGCCAATACCAAGACGACAAGGTGCTGATTGTTTACACCGGTGAGTAAATCACACTCTCTCCACCAGCAAGGGAAGCATAAGCTTCCCTTTTTTATTGCTCTTTTTGCCTTTTTATCTCGTACCTCTGGTCTGATGACACACTTTTTTCTTTTTCGGCTTAATTCACACTTTGCGTTAATTACGCATTGAGGTAAGGTCAAGGATTACTCGATAAGCCGATAAAACATCGGCACAAACATACACAAAGCAATCACAATGAATTAGGTATAACGACAAATGCAGTTCTCTAAGTTTGGTGAAAAATTTAATCAGTATTCAGGTATCACGCAGTTAATGGACGATTTGAATGATGGTCTGCGCACACCAGGTGCCATCATGCTCGGTGGAGGCAACCCAGCCGCCATTCCTGCCATGCTCGATTACTTTCGCCAAGCCAGTGAGGAAATGCTCGCCAGTGGGGAGCTTGTCGCCGCCCTCGCCAACTATGATGGTCCGCAAGGCAAAGACGCGTTCGTTAAAGCGTTGGCTCAGTTATTCCGTGAAACTTACGGCTGGGATATTTCCGAGAAGAACATCAGCCTAACTAACGGCAGCCAAAGTGGCTTCTTCTACTTGTTCAACTTACTAGCAGGTCAGCAGCCAGACGGTTCACACAAGAAGGTGCTACTGCCAATCGCGCCTGAGTACATCGGTTATGGTGATGCAGGCATTGATGAAGATATCTTTGTCTCTTACCACCCAGAAATCGAGCTGTTGGATAACGGTCTGTTTAAATACCACGTCGATTTTGAGCAGCTAAAAGTTGATGACTCTGTTGCGGCAATCTGCGCGTCTCGCCCAACCAACCCTACGGGTAACGTACTGACAGATGAAGAAATACGTAAGCTGGACAAGCTAGCACGTGAGAACAACATTCCGCTGATCATTGATAACGCCTACGGTCTGCCGTTCCCGAATATCATTTTTGAAGATGTCGAACCGTTCTGGAATGAAAACACTATCCTTTGCATGAGCCTATCTAAACTTGGCTTGCCGGGCGTGCGTTGTGGCATTGTGATTGCGAGTGAGGAAATCACGCAAGCGTTGACCAATATGAACGGCATCATCAGCTTAGCTCCAGGCAGTGTTGGTCCAGCGCTGGCAAACCACATCATTGGTAAAGGCGATCTGCTTAAACTGAGCTCAGAGGTGATTAAGCCGTTTTATAAGCAGAAGTCGCAACGTGCGGTTGAACTGCTCCAAGAAGCGATTACCGATGAGCGCTTTCGTATTCACAAACCGGAAGGCGCTATCTTCTTGTGGTTATGGTTCGATGAACTGCCAATTACGACAATGGAACTGTACCAACGCTTGAAAGCGCGTGGGGTCTTGATTGTTCCGGGTGAATACTTCTTTATTGGTCAGAAGGACGAGTGGGATCATGCACACCAATGCTTGCGTATGAACTACGTTCAAGATGATGAGATGATGCAAAAAGGCATTGCGATTATCGCAGAAGAAGTGGAAAAGGCTTACCACGAAGGTAAATAGACTTGTTAACTCAGCCGTTGTTCTCTTTGAAATTACGGCTTTGAAATAGCAGCTTTGAAAGCCCCAAACTAAAAAGAGCGCCCATGTGGCGCTCTTTCTCATTCTATAACCGGGTGGTTAACTGAAATGTCATCAGTTGATTAGCTGTTTTCAATCAGATTATTGCCACCGATAGCAATCTTACGCGGTTGCATCGCTTCTGGAATTTCACGAACTAAATCGATATGAAGTAGACCGTTTTCCATTGATGCACCAACGACTTTTACGTAATCCGCAAGTTGGAATTTACGTTCAAAATCGCGCTCCGCAATACCTTGGTAAACGTAGTTTTTACCTTCTTCGGCTTTACGCTCGCCCTTCACGATCAACATGTTTTCGTTTTGAGTCAAATCGAGCTGATCTTCAGCAAAACCAGCGACTGCCATAGTAATACGGTAGTTATGCTCGTCTTTTTGCTCGATGTTGTATGGAGGGTAGCCGCCAGAAGTGTTCTTCGCAGAGCTTGATTCCATCAGGTTGAACAGACGGTCGAAGCCAATTGCATTACGGTATAGTGGTGAGAAATCTACATTACGCATAATCTATCCTCTTTTAAGCAATAGTCTTAGCCCAGATGAAGGTCATCCACGTGGCGTATTTATGCAAGAAAACGCCGAGCTAAGGGATCCGATGATTCATTCCTCTGACCTACTCTTTAGGTGCGGGGACATGATGTCGAATCTAGGGTCAAGTTGTGTGCTAATACTGAGTATCCTCTCTTGAGCGATCTCGTTTAGCGATTCCAGAGGCGCTGTTCTTCTCTTGTTGAGCAAGCTAGCCATCCCTCTTCATAACTAGATATAAGGTCGAAAAATGGGCTTTCAAGGGCTCCAGTGAAAATATTTTTAGATCCCCGACTCGGTCGTTCCTCCCTCTCGAGGATGACGCCCTAACATACTGATAATGAAAAGCGACACTTACACCCACTCTTCCCATAAACGTAGAGTTTGAAAGCCAAGCCTCCCCGTCTCCACAGGGCGCAGCCCATTCTCGTTTCTTTTATCTGGTTTCTCTCACTCAATAAAAAAGCACCACCCGAAGGCAGTGCTTTTAAAATTCTATTAAAAGAAATTTAGATTCGTTTTTCCGCAGGGGGATATGCTTAGTTCTAGGAGAAGGCGCGCAGCATACAAGTGTATGTGAGCACCTTCGACAACGAAATCAGCATATCCAGCAAAAGAAAAATAGTCTAAACGTCTAGGTTTGCTACTTTCAGCGCGTTCTCTTCGATGAAGTTACGACGCGGCTCAACTTGGTCACCCATTAGCGTTGTGAACAATTGGTCTGCGCCTACCGCATCTTCAATGGTTACTTGCATCATACGACGAGTCTCTGGGTCCATTGTGGTTTCCCAAAGCTGATCTGGGTTCATCTCACCTAGACCTTTGTAGCGCTGTAGGCTTAGACCACGACGCGACTCTTTGATTAGCCACTCAAGTGCCGATGCAAAGCTTGATACTGGCTGAGTACGCTCACCACGCTTGATGTAAGCGCCTTCTTCTAGCAGACCGTCTAGCGCTTCAGATAGATCCGCTAGCTTGCCGTACTCTTTCGAGTTCAGTAGGTCGATGCTTAGTGCGTAGTTGTGCGTCACACCGTGAGTACGTACGATGATCTTAGGTAGGTTTAGACCTAGCTCTTCGTGTTGCTCTACTTCGAAGCTGTATTGGCTTGCGCCTACTTCTTTCGCGTTTAGCTGTTCAACTAGCTGTTTTGTCCACGCTTCTACTGCTGCTGCATCGTGACATTGCTCTGCCGTTAGACGCGGCGTGTAGATTAGCTCATGAACTAGCGCGCTTGGGTAACGACGGCTCATACGATCCGCTAGCTTGATACCTGCGTTGTATTGCTGAACTAGCTTCTCTAACGCTTCACCTGCCAATGCTGGCGCTTCTGCATTTACGTGTAGTGACGCGTTATCAAGAGCCAAAGCAACTTGGTATTGGTTCATCGCGTCTTCATCTTTGATGTACTGCTCTTGCTTACCTTTCTTCACTTTGTAAAGTGGTGGCTGAGCGATGTACACGTAGCCACGCTCGATAAGCTCTGGCATTTGACGGTAGAAGAAGGTCAACAGTAGCGTACGGATGTGCGAACCATCGACGTCAGCATCGGTCATGATGATGATGTTGTGGTAACGCAGTTTGTCCGGGTTGTACTCGTCACGGCCGATACCACAACCTAGTGCCGTGATCAGCGTTGCTACTTCTTGAGAAGAAAGCATCTTGTCGAAACGCGCTTTTTCTACGTTAAGAATCTTACCTTTTAGCGGTAGGATTGCTTGGTTCTTACGGTTACGGCCTTGTTTTGCGGAGCCGCCTGCCGAATCACCCTCCACTATGTATAGTTCAGAGAGTGCTGGATCTTTTTCCTGACAGTCTGCAAGTTTGCCTGGTAGACCTGCTAGGTCTAGCGCACCTTTACGACGAGTCATTTCACGAGCTTTACGCGCCGCTTCACGAGCACGTGCTGCATCGATGATTTTAGTACACACCATCTTAGCTTCTGTTGGGTTCTCAATTAGGAACTCAGACAGTTTCTCACCCATTGCCGACTCAACCGCAGATTTCACTTCAGATGAAACCAGTTTGTCTTTGGTTTGGCTCGAGAATTTAGGATCTGGCACTTTAACCGAAACAACCGCAGTTAGACCTTCACGAGCGTCATCACCAGAAGTTGCCGTTTTCGCTTTCTTAGAGAAACCTTCTTTGTCCATAAAGGTGTTCAGTGTACGCGTTAACGCCGCACGGAAACCAGCAAGGTGAGTACCACCATCGCGTTGTGGAATGTTGTTAGTAAAACAGTAGATGTTCTCTTGGAAGCCGTCGTTCCATTGCATTGCTACTTCTACGGCAATGCCATCTTCACGTTCAAAATCGAAGTGGAAGATTTTCTCAATGATCGGTGTTTTGTTGGTGTTTAGGTGCTCAACGAACGCTTGAATACCACCTTCAAACATGAAGTGGTCGCTCTTGTCTGCTTCACGCTCATCAACCAGCTTGATAGAAACACCTGAGTTTAGGAAAGAAAGCTCACGTAGACGTTTTGCTAGGATATCGTAATGGAATTCGATATTTGTGAAGGTTTCAGCACTTGGCCAAAAGCGGATTTGTGTACCCGTTTGCTCAGTGTCACCTACTACCGCTAGTGGCGCTTGAGGCTCACCGTGGTGGTAAGTTTGCGTATGGATATGACCACCGCGGTGGATAGTCAGAACCACTTTCTCAGACAGAGCGTTTACTACAGAAACACCTACGCCGTGCAGACCGCCTGATACTTTGTATGAGTTATCATCGAACTTACCGCCAGCGTGAAGTACCGTCATGATAACTTCTGCTGCCGATACTTGCTCTTCTGGGTGCATTTCTGTTGGAATGCCACGACCATCATCCGTAACTGAAACCGAGTTATCCTCATGAATTGTCACAACGATGTCTTTACAGTGACCTGCCAACGCTTCATCAATTGAGTTATCCACCACCTCAAAGACCATGTGGTGAAGACCGGTGCCGTCGTCCGTGTCGCCGATGTACATACCTGGACGCTTACGAACCGCATCCAGACCCTTTAGTACCTTAATACTCGATGAATCGTAATTTTCAGACATGAGTTTCTCTCTTCTAGTTTGACTCTATCCTGCCATGTTCCACATGAAACAATTTGCCCGTATCGTCCAACATATCGGCGATTTGGCTATCAGTGATAGAGCTTACAAATACTTGTGCGCCCGTCTCTTTTAAGCAGTCAGCAAGACGCTTACGACGTTGGCTGTCTAATTCCGACGCAAAGTCGTCAATTAGGTAAATACATTGTTTTCCGGTCATTTCGGTAAGGTGTTGTCCCTGCGCCACGCGCAATGCACACACCATGAGCTTTAATTGACCGCGTGATAGGACGTCCTCAACTGGCGTGCCATTCACTTTAATGCGCAGATCAGCCTTATTCGGCCCACTAAAGGTGTAGCCCAACGACTGATCACGCTCGAAATTTTTCTCTAGTATCTCATGATAGGGCGTGTCTTTGTCCCATCCACGATAATACTTTAATTGGATCTCAAATTCTGGCAAAAATGTCTGACAGATGGTTTCCGCTACGGTTTTCATCTGTTCGATGTAATGCGCTCGCCATTGGCTAATATTTTCTGCCAAACGTGCCATTTCCTGATCCCAGTAACTGAGTTCGCGATAACTTCTGGCAGTTTTGAGTAAAGCATTGCGTTGCTTGTTAAGACGCTTAAAACGTCCCCATGCATCATAGAAAGCTGGCTCCGTATGAAACACGCCCCAATCAATAAATGCACGACGATGCTTTGGACCATCCGTGAGGAGATCAAACCCTTCCGGGTGTATCAACTGCAAAGGCAAAACTTGTGCAAGTTGCGCCAATTTTTGCCCAGATTGACCGCCTATTTTAACCTCTGTTGAGCCATCACGCTGCTTATTAATGCCAATAGGTAGCTCAAATTGATCCGAGTTCAAAAAACGACCATGAACAAACAGTTCATCGCACTCATTTTGGATAACTCGGCCAGTCAATGAGCTCTTGAAAGAGCGGCCATGTCCGAGCAAATAAATCGCTTCTAGGACGCTGGTTTTACCGCTGCCATTCGGTCCAATAAGAAAGTTAAAGCCTGCTGATAGGTTAATATCACAGGCTTTAATGTTTCGAAACTGCTGAATGATGAGGCGAGAAAGTGGCATTCAGATGACTTACAGACGGATTGGCATCACCACGTACATGGCACTGTCGTCGTCTGCATTTTCAATCAACGCACTGGCGTTGGCATCTGACATCGATATACGCACATTATCGCAACGTAGGGTGTTAAGTACGTCCAGCACATAACTTACGTTGAAGCCAATCTCAATAGCATCACCTTCGAAGGTCACGTCTAGCATTTCTTCCGCTTCTTCTTGCTCAGGGTTATTTGCAGTAATACGCATTTCACTGCCGGCAAGATTCACACGAACACCACGGAACTTTTCATTAGAAAGAATCGCTGCACGAGAAAACGCTTGGCGTAATTCATCGCAGCTTGCTTCTAGTGTTTTGGTCGTACTTTGTGGCATTACGCGGCGATAATCAGGGAAACGGCCATCAACAAGCTTAGAAGTGAAGATAAAGTTATTTACTTCTGCACGTACATTTGAACTGCCAATCTGTAGCACAACAGGCTGTTCTGGCGCGTCCATCAGTTTAACCAACTCTTGTACACCTTTACGTGGCACGATGATTTGCTTCTGTGCAAAGTCGGCACCCAATTGTGTTTGAGACACTGCCATACGGTGACCATCGGTTGCCACGCTGCGTAGCGTCGTACCGTCGATTTCAAACAACATGCCGTTTAGGTAGTAACGAACGTCTTGGTTCGCCATCGAGAATTGTGTTTTTTCAATCAGCGTACGTAGCTCAGACTGAGTCAGTGATACTTCAACTTCGCTTTGCCAATCTTCGATATTTGGAAAATCATTTGCTGGTAGTGTAGCTAAAGAGAAACGGCTACGGCCGGAACGAACTTGTACACGATCGCCTTCTAGTACGAAGGTAATGATCGCATCGTCTGGTAGGCCACGGCAGATATCGAGAAACTTACGAGAAGGAACGGTAATGCTGCCCGCTTCAAAATCCCCTTCTAGAGTCACTTTGCTCACCAATTCCACTTCCAAATCGGTTGCGGTCATTGATAACACGTTCTCTTCTACTTTGATCAGTAGGTTACCTAAAATTGGCAGGGTTGGTCGGCCACCCAGAGCGCCCGAAACCTGTTGTAGCGGTTTGATTAAATGACTACGTTCAATGGTAAATTTCATGCTTGGCTCTTTACGCTGTCAGCTCAATTAGTGATTTGCTTAGAATACTGCCATTCTAACCGATTACGAGGACAGGGTGCGAATCAAGTTAGAGTAATCTTCCTTAATATCGTGGCTCTCTTCACGCAGCTGCTCAATCTTGCGACAAGCATGTAGCACCGTGGTGTGGTCACGACCACCGAATGCATCACCAATTTCAGGCAAGCTGTGGTTGGTCAGCTCTTTTGCCAACGCCATCGCCAACTGGCGAGGACGCGCAACCGATCGAGAGCGACGTTTAGATAGTAGATCCGCCACTTTAATCTTGTAGTATTCAGCGACGGTCTTTTGAATGTTATCGATCGTCACCAGCTTCTCTTGCAGAGCAAGTAGATCGCGCAGCGCTTCACGAACAAAATCAATCGTAATTGGACGGCCAGTAAAGTTTGCGTTTGCGATTACGCGGTTCAGTGCACCTTCCAGTTCACGAACGTTAGAGCGTAGACGCTTAGCAATAAAGAACGCTACTTCATCCGCTAAGTGGATTTGGTGGTCTTCGGCTTTCTTCATCAAGATCGCTACACGAGTTTCTAACTCAGGCGGCTCGATCGCGACGGTTAGACCCCAACCAAAACGTGATTTCAGACGATCTTCTACACCGCTGATCTCTTTTGGATAACGGTCAGATGTCAGGATGATCTGTTGGTTGCCTTCTAGTAATGCGTTGAAGGTATGGAAGAATTCTTCTTGTGAACGCTCTTTATTAGCAAAAAATTGAATGTCATCGATAAGTAGCGCGTCAACACTGCGGTAGTAGCGTTTGAACTCTTCAATCGCGTTATTTTGCAGTGCTTTTACCATGTCTTGTACAAAACGCTCAGAGTGCATGTACACCACTTTTGCGTTTGGATTGTTATCCACAATCGCATTACCCACAGCGTGCAAAAGGTGGGTTTTACCCAAACCTGTACCACCATATAAGAACAATGGGTTGTAGGCTGCGCCTGGGTTATCTGACACCTGACGTGCAGCGGCCAAACCCAGTTGGTTTGACTTACCTTCAACGAAGTTATTGAACTTGTGTTTTGGGTTCACGTTTGAGCGGTGGTTGATGTTCGCGATCGCTTGAGCGTCATCATCCCACGTTTTGTGTACAGGTTTGCGTGCTTGCAGCTGTGCAGGCGCTGAAGATTCAGCAGCCACATCTGCCGGCGTACGTGTCGGTGCCGGTTTTGGAGCTGCTACAGGGCGACTGCCCACTTCGAAACGCAAGCTAGGGACGTCATTACCGCAGTATTCTTGCAGTAGACGATTAATGCTGTTCAGGTACTTGTCGCGAACCCAATCCAAAACAAAGCGGTTTGGCGCGAACAGAGTGAGAGTATTGTCATTGAGCTCCGCTTGTAACGGACGAACCCACATGCTGAATTCTGTAGCTGGTAGCTCTTCTTGAAGCTGCTGCAAACATTGCAACCAAAGCGAAGATGACACGGTGCCCCCACTGAGTATTTGAATTATCGGAAAAGACTGGCAATTTTACCTGTTGATAACCAAGATCGCCAGCGATTGATCGACGATCCAGTGAATAAGATCCAAGTTATTCACAATTATTTCGCTGGACATAGCAAGATCAACACATCTTGCCCCAAGATTGCCCACACAATGATCCACATTTAGGCAAAATCAACCAGATCCAGCAATTGGTGATAAGTCTGTGAATGAATTTTCCTTCATTGTGCTTTTTTCATTGCCAATCCAGTTCATTTCGATCGTTTTTTCATCATTTATCCCAATTTATCGCCTACTATCTATACCAAATACGATCTTATTACTCTCAGGTCTAGGTTATTGCACTTGGTTATTTATTTAATTGAGCTAACTAACAGTAGTATTTCCAACCATAAAAGTATGGAGATGTATTATGAAACACTGGATTAAGGTTGCCGTTGCAGCCATTGCTTTGTCTGCAGCAACCGTTCAAGCAGCAGTCGACACTGCAGCTACGGAAGTAAAAGTCGGCATGTCAGGTCGCTACTTCCCATTCACCTTTGTTAAGCAAGACAAGCTACAAGGTTTTGAAGTAGATATGTGGGACGAGATCGGTAAGCGTAACGACTACAAGATCGAATATGTCACAGCGAACTTCTCTGGTTTATTCGGCCTACTAGAAACCGGCCGTATTGATACCATCTCTAACCAGATCACCATGACGGAAGCACGCAAAGCCAAATACCTTTTCGCAGACCCTTATGTGGTAGACGGTGCACAAATCACGGTACGTAAAGGCAATGACAGCATTCAAGGTGTAGAAGACCTCGCCGGTAAAACTGTTGCGGTAAACCTAGGCTCCAACTTTGAGCAACTGCTGCGCGATTACGATAAAGACGGCAAAATCAATATTAAGACTTACGATACGGGTATTGAGCACGACGTAGCACTTGGCCGCGCTGATGCATTCATCATGGATCGCTTGTCTGCCCTAGAATTGATTAAGAAAACAGGCCTGCCACTAGAGCTTGCGGGTGAACCGTTTGAAACCATTCAAAACGCTTGGCCTTTCGTAGATAACGAGAAAGGTCGCAAACTACAGGCAGAAGTGAATAAAGCACTTGCAGAGATGCGCGCCGATGGAACAGTAGAGAAGATTTCGGTGAAATGGTTTGGTGCCGACATCACTAAGTAACATTTCTCTTCTTTTAGGACGCTGAGTTTTATCTCGCGTCCTTTTTTAACTTAATGACAAGGTGGAACTTCGTATTCCACCTTTTCTTTTCTCAAGGTAAGTCGTATGGGATTTGATTTTAATTACATGTTGGAACTGCTGCCAATACTGCTCAAGTATCTTGGCACAACCATGGAAATGGCCACATGGGGATTGGTCTTTTCACTGATTTTA
Organism: Vibrio sp. D401a; assembly: GCF_030248515.1. Taxonomy (NCBI): domain Bacteria; kingdom Pseudomonadati; phylum Pseudomonadota; class Gammaproteobacteria; order Vibrionales; family Vibrionaceae; genus Vibrio; species Vibrio sp. D401a. The sequence goes on from NZ_JAHGAI010000007.1 coordinate 26,767, forward strand.
GCCATTATTTTAGCTAATATTCGTGTATTTAAGCTGCCTGTTCTCGACCAGTTAAGTCAACTTTACATCAGCTTCTTTCGCGGTACGCCACTTTTAGTTCAGCTGTTCTTATTGTATTACGGCCTACCACAAATCTTCCCGATCATGGTCGGCATCGATGCCTTCTCTGCTGCGGTAATTGGTTTAACATTACACTTTGCCGCTTACATGGCAGAGAGCATTCGTGCTGCCATCATCGGTATCGATCGCAGTCAAATGGAAGCGAGCTTGTCGGTGGGCATGACAACACCACAAGCGATGCGTCGTGTTATCTTGCCACAAGCCACACGAGTCGCGTTGCCTTCATTGATGAATTACTTTATCGATATGATTAAGTCGACTTCCCTCGCCTTCACCTTGGGTGTAGCAGAAATCATGGCCAAAGCGCAGATGGAAGCCTCTTCGAGCTTCCGCTTCTTTGAAGCTTTCCTTGCAGTCGCTCTGATTTATTGGGGTGTGGTGGTGATTCTGACTCGAGTTCAAATTTGGGCAGAAGCGAAATTGAATAAGGCGTATGTACGATGATCAAATTAGAAAATATCCACAAGCGCTTTGGTGATACTGAAGTTTTAAAAGGTATTGATCTCAACATCAAACAAGGCGAGATCATCGTTATTATCGGCTCAAGTGGTACGGGTAAATCGACATTGCTGCGTACCGTTAATTTCTTAGAGCAAGCGGATCAGGGACGCATCACCATTGATGATATCTCTGTGGATACGCAAAAGCATACTAAAGCAGAAGTATTAGCATTACGTCGCCGGACAGGATTTGTTTTTCAAAACTATGCCCTATTTGCTCATATGACTGCGCGCCAGAACATTGCAGAAGGCCTGATTACCGTACGTGGCTGGAAGAAAGATGACGCACTAAAACGTGCACAAGAAATTCTCGACGACATTGGTCTTGGCGATAAAGGCGAAAGTTATCCAGCGGCACTGTCTGGAGGTCAACAGCAGCGTGTGGGTATTGGCCGCGCAATGGCCTTACAGCCGGAACTGTTGCTTTTTGATGAGCCAACGTCTGCACTGGATCCTGAGTGGGTTGGAGAAGTTCTCTCATTAATGAAGAAGTTAGCTAACCAACACCAGACAATGCTAGTGGTAACGCATGAGATGCAATTTGCCAAAGAAGTGGCTGACAGAGTGATCTTTATGGCCGAAGGCAACATTGTTGAACAAGGTTCTCCACAGGATATTTTCGACAATCCACAAGATCCTAGATTGAAAAAATTCCTTAACCAAGTGGGAATAGAGTAAAGATCAAGCATTAGGATCAATCGATCCTTGAGATTTTACTCACACTACGTATAATCGCCCGGCCGGAATTTCATACACATGAGTCATTGACACATTATGTGAGTGTGATTACAATTCCGCCTCTTTGTTGAGAGGCGTCGGTTGTTCTTCTCTATATAAAGAGCTTCTTTATATAAAGAAAGCATATTGCCCACGCCGGGTTTAACAAGAACCTAAAACTACTGATCAGTAAAGGTAATTATCATGAAACGCACTTTTCAACCTACAGTTCTAAAGCGCAAGCGTACTCACGGCTTCCGTGCTCGCATGGCAACTAAGAACGGTCGTAAAGTTATCAACGCACGTCGTGCAAAAGGCCGTGCGCGCCTATCAAAATAATCGCTAGTTTATTTTGAACACGTACGCGTTTAATCGGGAGTTACGCTTGTTAACTCCCGAGCATTATCAAAACGTCTTCCAGCAAGCTCATCGAGCTGGCTCGCCTCATTTCACCATCATTGCTCGCAATAACAAACTTTCTCATCCACGATTAGGTTTAGCTGTTCCGAAAAAGCAAATCAAAACTGCTGTCGGTCGTAACCGTTTTAAGCGTTTGGCTCGTGAAAGCTTTCGTAACAATCAACATCAGCTTCCAAATAAAGATTTTGTTGTGATCGCGAAGAAAAGCGCGCAAGATTTAAGCAATGAGGAATTATTTAAGTTGTTTGATAAGCTATGGCATCGCCTGTCTCGCCCTTCACGTGGATAGCCATTGGGCTCGTTAATCTTTATCGCTGGTTTATCAGCCCTCTGATTGGTCCTCGCTGCCGGTTCACACCAACTTGTTCCACTTACGCACTAGAAGCTTTGAGAGCTCACGGTTTTGTAAAAGGATGTTGGTTATCAGGCAAACGTCTATTAAAATGCCACCCTTTGAATGAAGGGGGGTATGACCCCGTTCCACCAGTCCAAAAACAAGACAGAGATAACTAACGATGGATTCTCAACGTAATATCCTGCTCATCGCTCTGGCACTGGTTTCTTTCTTGCTGTTTCAACAGTGGCAAGTCGCAAAGAATCCAGCACCTCAAGCGGTTGAACAGGCTCAATCAAGCAGTACTCTACCTGCACCATCTTTTGCGGATGAGCTAGACCCAGTTCCTGGTCAACAGCAAGCTTCTGCAAAAACTATCACAGTAACGACTGATGTTTTAACTCTGTCGATCGACACCGTTGGTGGCGATGTGGTACATGCCGACCTGAACAAATACTCTGCTGAACTTGATTCATCAGACCCATTCGTTCTGCTAAAAGACACTAAAGGTCACCAGTTCATCGCACAAAGCGGTCTAGTGGGTCCTCAAGGTATCGACCTTAGCAGCACTAACCGTCCTCACTACAACGTGAGCGCAGACAGCTTCACTCTAGCTGACGGTCAAGATGAACTACGCGTTCCAATGACTTTCACTGCGAATGGCATCGAATACATCAAGACTTACGTATTCAAACGTGGCAGCTACGCGCTGAACGTAGAATACGATGTAGTGAACAACTCTGGTAACAACGCAACATTTGGTATGTACGCTCACTTGCGTCAAAACCTAATGGACGCCGGTGGTAGCATCACAATGCCGACTTACCGTGGCGGCGCTTACTCTACAGAAGACGTTCGTTACAAGAAATACAGCTTCGAAGATATGCAGGATCGTAACCTGTCTATCAACCTAGCGGATGGCCAAGGTTGGGCAGCAATGATCCAACACTACTTCGCTGCAGCTTGGATCCCACGCAACGAACCAGGTACTAACCTGTACACTCGCGTGATTGGTAACCTAGGCGACATCGGCGTGCGTATGCCAAACAAAACTATCGCAACGGGCGACCAAGCGAAGTTTGAAGCAACACTATGGGTTGGTCCTAAGCTACAAAACGAAATGGCAGCAGTGGCACCAAACCTAGATCTAGTAGTGGACTACGGCTGGCTATGGTTCATCGCTAAACCACTTCACTCACTGCTTGCTTTCATCCAAAGCTTCGTGGGTAACTGGGGTGTGGCAATCATCTGTTTGACCTTCATCGTTCGTGGTGCAATGTACCCACTAACGAAAGCGCAATACACGTCTATGGCGAAAATGCGTATGCTACAGCCTAAGCTGCAAGCAATGCGTGAGCGCATCGGTGATGACCGTCAGCGCATGAGCCAAGAGATGATGGAACTGTACAAGAAAGAGAAAGTGAACCCACTAGGTGGCTGTTTACCTCTTATCCTACAGATGCCTATCTTCATCGCGCTATACTGGGCACTAATGGAATCGGTTGAGCTTCGTCACTCACCATTCTTCGGTTGGATTCACGACCTTTCAGCACAGGACCCTTACTACATCCTGCCGCTACTGATGGGTGCGTCAATGTTCCTAATCCAGAAGATGAGCCCAACAACCGTAACGGATCCAATGCAGCAGAAGATCATGACCTTTATGCCGGTTATGTTTACCTTCTTCTTCTTGTTCTTCCCATCAGGCCTAGTTCTATACTGGTTGGTGTCGAACATCGTTACGCTTATCCAGCAAACTTTGATTTACAAAGCGCTGGAGAAAAAAGGCTTACACACTAAGTAACCTTGATAGAAAAGCATAAGAAAGGCGGCCAAAAGGTCGCCTTTTTGTTTTTGGCTGATTACAATTCAGCTAATTAACTAGTTCTGGCTCCCTAGGTTTCAACACCTATAGCCCAGCTCAAAAGGCAAGATTATGACTACAGATACGATTGTCGCTCAGGCTACCGCACCCGGTCGTGGTGGTGTCGGCATTATTCGTGTTTCTGGCCCTAAGGCCAATCAAGTGGCGCTAGAAGTCACAGGTAAAACGCTAAAGCCTCGCTACGCAGAGTATCTGCCATTTCAAGCGGAAGATGGCACCGTGCTAGACCAAGGCATTGCACTGTACTTCCCTAACCCACATTCATTTACAGGCGAAGACGTACTTGAACTGCAAGGTCATGGTGGCCCTGTGGTAATGGATATGCTGATTAAGCGTATCTTGGGTATTGATGGCGTGCGTGCCGCGCGTCCTGGTGAGTTCTCTGAACGCGCCTTCCTAAACGATAAGATGGATCTTACTCAAGCAGAAGCGATTGCCGACCTGATTGATGCCAGCTCAGAAGAAGCGGCCAAATCAGCACTGCAATCACTGCAGGGTCAGTTCTCACAACGTATTCAAACGCTGGTGGAATCGCTGATCCATTTGCGTATTTACGTTGAAGCCGCGATTGACTTCCCTGAAGAAGAGATCGACTTTTTGGCCGATGGGAAAGTATCTGGCGACTTACAAGCCATCATTGATAACCTCGATGCGGTACGCAAAGAAGCAAACCAAGGCGCCATTATGCGCGAAGGCATGAAAGTCGTGATTGCCGGTCGCCCCAATGCAGGCAAATCAAGCCTACTGAACGCCCTGTCAGGCAAAGAGTCTGCGATTGTGACCGATATTGCAGGTACCACCCGTGACGTACTACGTGAGCATATCCATATTGATGGAATGCCACTACACATCATCGATACTGCAGGTCTGCGTGACGCTTCAGACGAAGTCGAGAAAATAGGTATCGAGCGCGCATGGGATGAAATCGCCCAAGCTGACCGAGTGCTATTCATGGTGGACGGTACAACAACTGACGCGACGGATCCAAAAGACATCTGGCCAGACTTTGTTGATCGCCTACCTAACAGCATCGGCATGACAGTGATCCGCAACAAAGCGGATCAAACCAGTGAAGAAATGGGGATCTGCCATGTCAACGATCCAACCTTAATTCGCCTCTCTGCAAAAACAGGAGCTGGTGTGGATGCTTTACGTAGTCACTTAAAAGAATGTATGGGCTTCTCAGGTAACACCGAAGGCGGCTTTATGGCTCGTCGTCGTCACTTGGATGCACTAGAACGTGCTGCTCAGCATCTTCAAATCGGTCAAGAGCAACTTGAAGGCTTTATGGCTGGAGAAATCTTGGCAGAAGAGTTACGAATCACTCAGCAGCACTTGAATGAGATTACCGGTGAATTCAGCTCGGATGACCTATTAGGCCGAATCTTCTCCTCATTCTGTATCGGTAAATAATCAAAACGCGCGGTGTTAAGCATAAGTTTAACACCGCGTTTCTTTTTGTACTGACGCTAACAGCAATGCTGGCGTCAGTATGGCTCAATAAAGGAAGACACATGATCCACATTATTACAGGCAGTACGCTAGGTGGCGCAGAGTACGTGGGTGATCACCTTAGTGATCTACTGAATGAAAACGGTTTTGAAACCACGATCCACAACCAACCTGAATTGGCATCAATCGAGAACCAAGGCACTTGGTTGCTGATTACTTCAACCCACGGTGCGGGCGAATACCCAGATAATATTCAGCCTTTCATTGCTGCATTGCAGAATACGCCACCTAAGATGGCTGATGTGAAGTTTGCGGTGATTGCAATTGGTGACTCAAGCTACGATACCTTCTGCGCAGCAGGCCAGCACGCGTATGACCTACTCGAAGACATCGGTGCTACGCCGATTACAGACTGCTTGAAAATTGATGTGCTTAGCCACGACGTGCCAGAAGATGCTGCTGAAATGTGGCTAAACGAAAACCTGTCTCGATTTTCCGCTTAACTCCCCCTCTCTCAGAGTCGAATCACGGCTCTGATTTTCCTCTTTGTGAACAACTCCTAGCAAAACCAATTGTTCAACCGCTCAAAAAACACTCAAACTATCTGTGGATAAGTCAGGGAAGATCCAGTGATTTTCCTTTAGTTATCCAAATAACAACTTGGATCCAATTTTACTCCTGTGTATAACCCACACTTTTGATCCCAGATAATCCTCGATCAGATCAAATCATGATCACAAGATATGATCCAAAGAAGATCCATGATCTTGTTGATCATTTTCTAGTTATCCACAGAAACCTGCGATCCTAATAATAGATCCAATAAAAGATCATATATATAGATCTTATATATATAGTCTTGAAGACTAAAATGTGAAAAGCGAGAAAACGATTCTCTCTCACAGATAAAAAAGGTAAAATATCGCTCTTTTTTATCTGTCCATTTAATCCTTTGAATACCTGAGGTCAGTTCATGCTTTATCACGAAAACTTTGACGTCATTGTTGTCGGTGGCGGACACGCAGGAACGGAAGCCGCGCTCGCATCTGCACGCACAGGACAAAAAACCTTACTCCTTACCCATAACATCGATACATTAGGCCAGATGTCTTGTAATCCGGCGATTGGTGGTATCGGTAAAGGTCACTTAGTAAAAGAAGTGGATGCTATGGGCGGTCTGATGGCTGAGGCCATTGACCATGCAGGTATTCAATTCCGAACACTAAATGCCTCTAAAGGTCCAGCGGTTAGAGCAACACGTGCTCAAGCTGACCGTGCATTGTACAAAGCGTATGTACGTAACGCGCTAGAAAACGCACCAAACCTTACTCTGTTCCAACAATCGGTTGATGATCTGATTGTGGACCAAGATCGTGTGGTTGGCGTTGTGACGCAAATGGGTCTGAAATTCCACGCAAAAGCGGTGGTATTAACGGTTGGTACCTTCCTTGGTGGTAAGATCCACATCGGTATGGAAAGCTCTTCTGGCGGTCGCGCTGGGGATCCACCATCGATCGCATTGGCGGATCGACTGCGTGAACTGCCATTTCGTGTCGATCGTCTGAAAACAGGTACACCACCACGTATCGATGCACGTAGTGTGGATTTCTCAGTGTTAGAGGCGCAACACGGTGATAATCCAACACCTGTATTCTCATTCATGGGTAAACGTGAGCACCAGCCACGTCAAATTCCATGTTTTATTACACACACCAATGAACAAACTCATGAGGTGATCCGCAACAACCTTGATCGCAGTCCAATGTATGCCGGTGTGATTGAAGGGATTGGCCCGCGCTACTGCCCGTCTATCGAAGACAAAGTGATGCGCTTTGCGGACAAGAACAGTCACCAAATCTTCATTGAGCCAGAAGGCCTAACGACGCACGAGCTATACCCGAATGGTATTTCCACTAGCTTGCCATTTGACGTGCAAGTACAAATCGTTCGTTCTATGAAAGGTTTTGAGAACGCACACATTGTTCGTCCTGGTTACGCGATTGAGTACGATTTCTTCGATCCTCGTGATTTGAAGCAAACCTACGAAACTAAATTCATCAGTGGTTTGTTCTTTGCTGGCCAAATTAACGGCACAACTGGTTACGAAGAAGCGGCGGCACAAGGTCTGATGGCTGGTTTGAACGCAAGTTTGCACAGCCAAGGCAAAGAAGGCTGGAACCCTCGCCGTGATCAAGCGTACATGGGTGTGCTGATTGACGACTTGTCGACCATGGGTACCAAAGAACCGTACCGCATGTTCACGTCTCGTGCCGAATACCGTTTGTTGTTGCGTGAAGACAATGCCGATTTACGTCTGACAGAAAAAGCTCGTGAACTTGGTTTGATTGATGATGTGCGTTGGGCACGTTTCAACGAGAAAATCGATAGCATGGAAACCGAGCGCCAACGTCTTAAATCGACGTGGATGAACCCGAATTCTGCAGGCATTGATGAGCTGAACAAGCTATTGAAAACACCAATGGCACGTGAAGCAAGCGGTGAGGATCTTCTGCGTCGTCCGGAGATCTCATACTCGCAACTGACGCAACTTGATGCGTTTGCACCTGCACTAGAAGATCAACAAGCGTCTGAGCAGGTAGAAATTCAAGTGAAGTACGATGGTTACATCAAGCGTCAGCAAGAAGAGATCGAAAAGTCACTGCGCCATGAGCACACTAAGTTACCAGCCGATATCGATTACAAAGACGTAAAAGGCCTTTCCAATGAAGTTGTGGCGAAGCTAACGGAAGCAAAACCAGAAAGCATCGGTATTGCATCTCGTATCTCAGGTATTACGCCTGCAGCGATTTCTATTCTGCTAGTGCACCTGAAAAAACATGGCTTGTTGAAAAAAGGTGAGGAAGAGTAATGAGCGCACTACGTACTAGACTGGATGCTCTGATCGCCAAAACCGATTTAGAAGTCTCTGATAAACAACGTGAGCAGTTAGTTGGTTACGTCGAACTGCTCGACAAGTGGAATAAAGCTTACAACCTAACGTCGGTTCGTGATCCTCTTGATATGTTAGTGAAACATATCCTTGATAGCATCATCGTTAGCACTCACTTACGAGGTGAGCGCTTTATTGATGTAGGTACAGGGCCTGGTTTGCCTGGTATTCCATTGGCGATAATGAACCCAGGTAAGACATTTTTCTTACTTGATAGTCTTGGCAAACGCATTCGCTTCATCAAGCAAGTTGTGCATTCGCTGGGACTGAAAAATGTGACGCCAATTCAAAGTCGCGTCGAAGAGTTCCAACCAGAAGAAAAATTTGATGGCGTTTTGAGTCGAGCTTTTGCTTCAATGACGGATATGGTGGAGTGGTGTCATCATCTGCCTAAACAAGATTCTGGGGTGTTTCTTGCGTTGAAAGGACAACACCCTAAAGATGAAATAGATCTGCTTCCTGAATGGTGTTGTGTGACAGAGATCATATCTTTAGCTGTTCCTGAGTTGGAAGGTGATCGTCATCTAGTAATCTTATCGCGCAAGGAAAATTAGCGAGGTAATCGTGGGTAAAATCGTAGCAATCGCCAACCAGAAAGGTGGGGTCGGCAAAACAACAACGTGCATTAACTTAGCAGCTTCGATGGCGGCAACAAAGCGCAAGGTTTTGGTGATCGATCTCGACCCTCAAGGTAATGCTACGATGGCCAGTGGCGTGGATAAGTACATGGTAGACGCAACGGCGTATGATCTTCTGGTTGAAGATACGCCGTTTGATCAAGTTGTGTGTACGCAGACCACTGGAAAATACGATCTGATTGCGGCGAACGGTGACGTGACCGCTGCAGAAATCAAATTGATGGAAGTGTTCGCTCGTGAAGTGCGTTTGAAAAATGCCCTTGCGTCAGTTCGCGATAACTATGATTTCATCTTTATTGATTGTCCTCCTTCTCTAAACCTTCTTACAATCAACGCTATGGCCGCAGCAGATTCTGTGCTGGTGCCGATGCAATGTGAATACTTTGCGTTAGAAGGTTTAACTGCTCTTATGGATACAATCAGCAAGTTAGCGGCCGTGGTCAATGAGAACCTCAAAATTGAGGGCTTACTACGTACTATGTACGATCCACGTAACCGCCTGTCTAATGAAGTATCCGATCAACTGAAAAAGCACTTTGGTAGTAAAGTTTACCGTACTGTAATCCCACGTAATGTGCGTTTGGCCGAAGCGCCGAGCCACGGTAAACCAGCCATGTACTACGACAAGTACTCTGCTGGCGCCAAAGCGTATCTTGCTCTAGCAGGCGAAATGCTTCGCCGCGAAGAAGTCCCAGTTTAACACTAACCTAAGGAATTCATCCCATGTCTAAGCGTGGTCTTGGAAAAGGACTGGATGCGTTATTGTCGACCAGTTCGTTAGCGCGTGAGAAACAGCACATTGCATCTCAAAGTCAGGCTCTATCAGCGGATGGAGAACTGGCAGATTTAGCGATAGGCCAGTTACAGCCGGGTGTATACCAACCGCGTAAAGATATGGCTCCTGAGGCGTTAGAGGAGCTGGCAGCTTCGATTCAGTCACAAGGTATCATTCAACCTATCGTGGTGCGTCAGGTGGCGAGCGGTCAGTTTGAGATCATTGCTGGTGAACGTCGTTGGCGTGCGGCCAAGCAAGCCGGACTCAAGCGCGTGCCTTGTTTGGTGAAAAAGGTTGAAGACCGTGCTGCAATTGCGATGGCGTTGATTGAAAACATTCAGCGTGAAGATTTGAATGTGATTGAAGAAGCCCAAGCACTTGAGCGTTTGCAGGATGAGTTTACTCTCACCCATCAGCAAGTAGCCGATGTGATTGGCAAATCAAGAACCACAGTAAGTAACCTATTACGTCTTAATCAGCTAGAAATTGATGTAAAAGGTTTGGTTGCAGATAAAAAATTAGAAATGGGGCATGCTCGTGCGTTGTTGGCTCTAGAAGGTGAGCAACAAGTCGAAGTCGCAGAGCAGGTCGCAAAGAAACAAATGACCGTTCGTCAGACCGAACAGTTAGTAAAAAAGTGCTTAGCGCCACAAAATGAGCAAAAAGCTCAACAAGAAGATACCGAAGCAGAGCAAATGTCGCATAAATTGAGTCGACTGCTTGATGCTAAAGTTTCTTTAGTCCGTTCAGCGAATGGCAAAGCAAAAGTGACGATAAGTATTGATGAGCCTCACAAATTGGAGCAACTAATTGCCAAGCTTGAGGCCTAGATGAGATAATTGATTTAGGTCAATTAATCAAAATAATCGAATTTTGTGTGAAAGTTGTCGGTTTGTAAACAAAACTGTAAGTTTTTGCTGCAATTTAATTGCATTCAGTTGGACTGACCGTATAATTTTCGCCAATTTCCCTGCACAGAGAGTTTAGTGCGAAGTGGATATTACTAGAGGTACGAATACATGGTAGCTGCGTTAGCTAGACCAGGACGAGAGCTCGCAAGGCAATTGTTGATGATCCAGTCTGGCGCGGTTATTTTTGTGGCTGCAGGAATGGCGATAGCCGTGAATCCTGAATGGGGACTTTCAGCGCTGGTTGGTGGGGGCATTTTTGTTGTTGCCAACGCTGTCTTTGCGTTTTGTGCTTTTATGTTTAGTGGAGCTCGCGCTGCCAAGCGTGTCGCGGCCTCTTTCTACACAGGTGAAGTTCTGAAAATTCTCATCACGGTTGTGTTGTTCTACGTAGCCTACATGTATATGCAGGTGGAACTTGTTCCCCTCAAACTAACCTATTTGCTGGTACTAGGTATTAATATCTGTGCACCAGTGCTATTCATTAACAACAAAAAATAGGATGAGTTATGGCTGCGCCAGGTGAAGCGCTAACATCGTCCGGATACATTGCCCACCACTTATCAAACCTATCTTTAGCTAAGTTAGGCTTGGTAGCGGATGAAGCAAGTTTCTGGAACGTACATATCGATAGCCTGTTTTTTTCTTGGTTTACTGGTTTAATTTTCCTAGGAATTTTTTACAAAGTAGCGAAGAAAACAACAGCGGGTGTACCAGGTAAGCTTCAGTGTGCTGTAGAAATGATCGTTGAATTTGTCGCGGAAAACGTCAAAGACACGTTCCATGGACGCAACCCACTGATCGCGCCTTTAGCACTGACTATCTTTTGTTGGGTATTTTTGATGAACGTGATGGACTTAGTCCCGATCGACTTCTTACCATACCCAGCAGAGCATTGGCTAGGTATCCCTTATCTTAAGGTTGTACCGTCTGCTGATGTGAATATCACCATGGCTATGGCTCTAGGCGTTTTTGCATTGATGATTTACTACAGCATCAAAGTGAAAGGTCTAGGTGGATTCGCAAAAGAACTTGCACTACATCCATTCAATCACCCACTGATGATTCCGTTTAACCTATTGATTGAAGTGGTATCGCTACTAGCGAAACCTCTATCACTCGGTATGCGTCTATTCGGTAACATGTTTGCGGGTGAGGTTGTATTCATTCTTTGTGCGGCAATGCTACCATGGTACTTACAATGGATGGGTTCACTACCGTGGGCAATCTTCCATATCTTGGTTATTACGATTCAAGCCTTCGTATTCATGATGTTGACAATTGTTTACCTGTCAATGGCACACGAAGACTCTGATCATTAATTTTTTAAGCTTTTTATTTGGGCACTAAGCCAACAACTATAAATTGGAGATAGTAATGGAAACTTTACTGAGCTTTTCTGCAATCGCCGTAGGTATTATCGTCGGTCTTGCTTCTCTTGGTACAGCGATTGGTTTCGCACTACTAGGTGGTAAATTCCTAGAAGGTGCAGCACGTCAACCAGAAATGGCTCCTATGCTACAAGTTAAGATGTTCATCATCGCAGGTCTACTTGATGCGGTTCCAATGATCGGTATCGTAATCGCGCTACTATTCACATTCGCAAACCCATTCGTTGGTCAACTAGGTTAATCACCTTTAACTCGGGACGAGCTCAGGCTTGTTACTGATTAACACTAAGTCCAAATAGAGGGGTAGCTGTTGTGAACATAAACGCAACTCTGCTAGGTCAAGCAATCTCGTTCGCACTATTTGTGTGGTTCTGCATGAAGTATGTATGGCCACCGTTGATGCAAGCGATTGAAGAACGTCAGAAAAAAATTGCTGATGGTCTTCAAGCAGCGGAACGTGCTGCAAAAGACTTGGATCTAGCACAAGCCAACGCTTCTGATCAGATGAAAGAAGCGAAGCGCACAGCAACTGAGATCATCGACCAAGCGAACAAGCGTAAGTCTCAAATTATTGATGAAGCTCGCGAGGAAGCTCAGGCAGAACGCCAGAAAATCCTAGCGCAAGCGGAAGCAGAACTTGAAGCTGAACGTAATCGTGCACGCGATGAGCTGCGCAAACAAGTTGCTACTCTGGCTGTAGCTGGTGCTGAGAAAATCCTTGAGCGTTCTATCGATAAAGACGCTCAGAAAGATATTCTCGACAACATTACTGCAAAACTTTAAGTCTGGGGGCGCATATGTCTGATTTGACTACAATCGCACGCCCCTATGCTAAAGCAGCTTTTGACTTTGCTGTAGACAAAGACCAGTTGGACCAATGGGGCCAAATGTTGTCTTTCGCTACTGAAGTTGCCAAAAACGAACAAATGAATGAACTTCTAACGGGTTCTGTTTCAGCTGATAAAATGGCAGAAATTTTTGTTGCAGTTTGCGGTGAACAAGTTGATGCGCACGGTCAAAACCTGATTAAGGTTATGGCTGAGAATGGTCGTCTGACGGCCCTTCCTGATGTTTGTGAGCAATTCTTCTTATTGAAGAAAGAGCATGAGAAAGAAGTCGATGTTGAAGTGATTTCAGCAAGCGAACTTTCTGATGAGCAGCTAGCAAATATTGGCAGCAAACTTGAAGCGCGTCTTGAACGCAAAGTGAAGCTGAATTGCAGCGTAGATGAGACCCTACTTGGTGGGGTTATTATTCGAGCCGGAGACCTAGTCATCGATGACTCAGCGCGTGGTCGTTTGAACCGCCTGAGCGATGCATTGCAGTCTTAATGGGGATTGGAGCATGCAACTTAATTCCACGGAAATTAGCGATCTAATCAAACAACGTATCGAATCTTTCGAAGTTGTTAGTGAAGCTCGCAACGAGGGTACTATCGTATCGGTAAGCGATGGTATCATCCGCATCCACGGCCTAGCGGACGTGATGCAAGGTGAAATGATTGAATTACCGGGTGGCCGTTATGCACTAGCACTTAACCTTGAGCGTGACTCGGTTGGTGCGGTAGTAATGGGCCCATATGCTGACCTTAAGGAAGGCATGAAAGTTACAGGTACTGGCCGCATTCTTGAAGTGCCAGTTGGTCCAGAACTACTAGGTCGCGTAGTAAACACGCTAGGTGAACCTATCGATGGTAAAGGTCCAATCGAAGCGAAACTGACTTCGCCTGTAGAAGTAATCGCACCAGGTGTAATCGACCGTAAATCGGTAGACCAACCTGTACAAACTGGCTACAAATCAGTTGACTCAATGATCCCTATCGGTCGTGGTCAGCGTGAGCTTGTGATCGGTGACCGTCAGACTGGTAAAACAGCAATGGCGATCGATGCGATTATCAACCAGAAAGACTCTGGTATTTTCTCAATCTACGTAGCAATCGGTCAGAAAGCATCGACTATCGCTAACGTAGTTCGCAAACTAGAAGAGCACGGCGCGCTAGCTAACACTATCGTTGTTGTTGCATCTGCTTCTGAATCTGCAGCGCTACAATACCTAGCGCCATACGCAGGTTGTGCGATGGGTGAATACTTCCGCGATCGCGGTGAAGACGCACTGATTGTTTACGATGATCTATCTAAGCAAGCGGTAGCTTACCGTCAGATCTCTCTACTACTAAAACGTCCACCAGGCCGTGAGGCATTCCCAGGTGACGTATTCTACTTACACTCGCGTCTACTAGAGCGTGCAGCTCGTGTAAACGAAGAGTACGTAGAGCGTTTCACTAACGGTGAAGTGAAAGGTAAGACTGGTTCTTTGACTGCTCTTCCTATCATCGAAACTCAAGCAGGTGACGTTTCAGCATTCGTACCGACTAACGTAATCTCGATTACCGATGGTCAGATCTTCCTACAAACTGAGTTATTCAACGCAGGTGTACGCCCAGCCGTTGACCCAGGTATCTCAGTATCTCGTGTAGGTGGTTCAGCTCAGACGAAAATCATCAAGAAGTTATCTGGCGGTATCCGTACTGCACTAGCTCAGTACCGTGAACTAGCGGCATTCGCACAGTTCTCGTCTGACCTTGATGAAGCGACGAAGAAACAGCTAGACCACGGTCAAAAAGTTACAGAACTAATGAAGCAGAAGCAGTACGCTCCAATGTCTGTATTTGACCAAGCACTAGTAATCTTCGCGGCAGAGCGCGGCTATTTAGCAGATGTTGAACTAAGCAAACTGCTAGATTTCGAAGCGGCTCTACTATCGTACGCTCGCGGTCAATACGCTGAATTCGCAGCTGAGATCGACAAGACGGGTGCATACAACGATGAAGTTGAAGCTCAGTTGAAGAAACTGACTGACGACTTCGTAGCAACCCAAACTTGGTAATTAGGTCGGTGGCAGTTTCTGCCACCAACTAACGGAGAGTAACGATGGCCGGCGCAAAAGAGATACGTAATAAAATCGGTAGTGTTAAAAGCACGCAGAAAATTACGAAAGCGATGGAAATGGTAGCAGCTTCAAAAATGCGTCGTTCTCAAGACGCAATGGAAGCTTCTCGTCCATACGCTGAAACAATGCGTAAAGTGATCGGTCATGTGGCTAACGCAAACCTAGAGTACCGTCATCCGTACCTAGAAGAGCGTGAAGCTAAACGTGTTGGTTACATCATCGTTTCGACAGACCGTGGTCTGTGTGGTGGTTTGAACATTAACGTGTTCAAGAAAGCCGTCACAGACATGCAATCATGGAAGGAGAAAGGTGCTGAAGTTGAACTGGCGGTAATCGGTTCAAAAGCAACAGCTTTCTTTAAAAATGGTGGCGCAAAAGTTGCGGCACAGGTTTCTGGTCTGGGTGATAACCCAAGCCTAGAAGACCTAATCGGTTCTGTTGGCGTAATGCTTAAGAAATACGATGAAGGTGAACTGGACCGTCTATACGTAGTGTTCAACAAATTTGTGAACACTATGGTTCAGCAACCAACGATCGATCAATTGCTACCTTTGCCTAAATCGGACAGCGAAGAGATGCAGCGTGAGCACTCATGGGACTACATCTATGAGCCTGAGCCAAAACCTCTATTGGACACACTTCTAGTGCGTTACGTAGAGTCTCAGGTATACCAAGGTGTGGTAGAGAACCTTGCTTGTGAGCAAGCGGCTCGAATGATTGCGATGAAGGCTGCAACGGATAACGCAACCAACTTGATTGAAGATCTAGAACTTGTGTACAACAAAGCCCGTCAGGCTGCGATTACACAAGAACTATCGGAAATCGTTGGTGGTGCATCTGCGGTTTAAGCTTAGGTAAAACGAAATAGTTTAGAGGATTAACGATGGCTACAGGTAAGATCGTACAGATCATCGGTGCGGTAGTCGACGTAGAGTTCCCACAGAGCGAAGTACCAAGTGTATATGACGCTCTAAACGTTACAGAATCGAAAGAGCGTCTAGTTCTTGAGGTTCAACAACAGCTAGGCGGTGGCGTAGTTCGTTGTATCGTAATGGGTAGCTCTGATGGTTTACGTCGTGGCGTTGAAGTGGTTAACACTGGCGCTCCAATTTCAGTACCAGTAGGTACTAAAACTCTAGGTCGTATCATGAACGTCCTAGGTGACGCGATTGATGAGCGTGGTGAGATCGGTGCAGAAGAGGTTTACTCTATTCACCGTGAAGCACCAAGCTACGAAGAGCAATCAAACGAAACAGCACTTCTAGAAACTGGTGTTAAGGTAATCGACTTGGTTTGTCCATTCGCTAAGGGTGGTAAAATCGGTCTATTCGGTGGTGCAGGTGTAGGTAAGACCGTTAACATGATGGAACTTATCAACAACATCGCACTTCAACACTCAGGTCTATCAGTATTTGCTGGTGTTGGTGAACGTACTCGTGAAGGTAACGATTTCTACTACGAGATGCAGGAAGCGGGCGTTGTAAACGTTGAGAAGCCTGAAGAATCTAAAGTAGCAATGGTTTACGGTCAGATGAACGAGCCACCAGGCAACCGTCTACGTGTTGCACTGACTGGTCTAACAATGGCAGAACGTTTCCGTGACGAAGGTCGTGACGTACTACTGTTCGTTGATAACATCTACCGTTACACGCTTGCAGGTACAGAGGTATCAGCACTGCTAGGTCGTATGCCTTCAGCGGTAGGTTACCAGCCAACTCTTGCAGAAGAGATGGGTGTATTGCAGGAGCGTATCACGTCAACTAAGCAAGGTTCTATCACGTCTGTACAGGCGGTATACGTACCAGCGGATGACTTGACTGACCCGTCTCCAGCAACAACGTTCGCGCACTTGGATGCAACGGTTGTACTTAACCGTAACATCGCAGCTATGGGTCTATACCCAGCGATCGACCCACTAGATTCGACGTCTCGTCAGCTAGACCCACTAGTAGTTGGTCAAGAACACTACGACACAGCTCGTGGCGTTCAGCAGACACTTCAGCGCTACAAAGAGCTGAAAGACATCATTGCGATTCTAGGTATGGACGAGCTATCTGAAGAAGATAAGCAAGTTGTATCTCGTGCACGTAAGATTGAGCGTTTCCTAACTCAGCCTTACCACGTAGCGGAAGTATTTACAGGTGACCCAGGCGTTTACGTACCTCTTAAAGAGACACTACGTGGCTTTAAAGGTCTACTAGCTGGTGAATACGATGACATTCCAGAGCAAGCGTTCATGTACTGCGGTACGATTGACGATGCTATCGAGAATGCGAAGAAGCTATAAGGCTAACTAGGAGGCGATATGGCACCAATAACCTTTCACCTAGACGTAGTAAGCGCTGAGAAACGTATTTTCTCGGGTCGCGTAGAAACGTTTCAGGTGACCGGTAGCGAAGGTGAGCTGGGTATTTTCCACGGCCACACTCCGCTGCTGTCCGCTATTAAGCCTGGTATGGTGCGTATTGTGAAACAGCACGGCCACGAAGAGTTCATTTATGTCTCTGGTGGTATGGTCGAAGTTCAGCCGGGTACTGCTACAGTACTGGCTGATACAGCGATTCGTGGTGAAGATCTAGACGCAGCGAAGGCAGAAGAAGCCAAGCGCCGCGCTGAGGAGCAAATCCAGAATCAGCATGGTGACATGGACTTCGCACAAGCGGCCAGTGAACTGGCTAAAGCCATTGCTCAGCTTCGAGTTATCGAGCTGACCAAAAAGCGTCGCTAAGCTCAATTAGCAACGTTGCATGTAAAAGGCGGCCATTAGGTCGCCTTTTTGCTTATTTTTTAAGGGAAATTTACCTTCCTACGTTAACTATTGCTTCTTAACTGACTACAATAGTCGACAGTTTTATTTCAGTTTAAAGGTAATTCGATGAAGTTTAGCGCGGTAATTCTTGCTGCGGGTAAAGGTACACGCATGTACTCCAACATGCCGAAAGTACTGCATACCCTTGCTGGCAAACCGATGGCGAAGCATGTGATTGATACATGTGCGACTTTAGGTGCACAAAACATTCACTTAGTTTACGGACATGGTGGTGACCAAATGCAGGCAGTGCTAGCTGATGAACCTGTAAATTGGATCTTGCAAGCAGAGCAGTTAGGGACCGGGCACGCTGTTGATCAAGCTTCGCCACACTTCGAAGATGATGAAAAGATCTTGGTTTTGTATGGTGATGTACCTCTGATTTCAGCGGAAACGATCGAAAACCTATTAGAAGCTCAGCCAAATGGCGGCATCGCTCTTTTGACAGTTATGCTAGATAACCCGATGGGATACGGTCGTATTATTCGACGTAATGGTCCTGTTATTGCTATTGTTGAGCAAAAAGATGCGACAGAAGAGCAGAAGCTCATCAAAGAATGTAACACTGGTGTGCTGGTGGCGACAGGTGGTGACCTGAAACGCTGGCTTGCTGGTCTAAACAATGAAAACGCTCAAGGCGAATACTATCTAACGGATGTTATCGCGGCTGCACATAGTGAAGGCCGAGCGGTAGAGGCTGTGCATCCGGTTAACTCTATTGAAGTTGAGGGTGTCAACGATCGTGCTCAATTGGCTCGTCTAGAGCGCGCATTCCAATCAATGCAAGCTCAGAAACTGCTAGAGCAGGGCGTGATGCTGCGTGATCCTTCCCGCTTTGATCTGCGCGGTGAGCTGCAATGTGGTATGGATTGTGAAATCGATGCCAATGTGATCATCGAAGGTAAAGTATCACTGGGTGATAACGTTGTCATCGGAGCTGGTTGTGTACTGAAAGACTGTGAAATCGACGATAACACCATCGTTCGCTCATACAGCGTAATTGAAGGCGCAACAGTTGGTGAAGAATGCACAGTTGGT
Source organism: Vibrio sp. D401a (assembly GCF_030248515.1). Classification (NCBI taxonomy): domain Bacteria; kingdom Pseudomonadati; phylum Pseudomonadota; class Gammaproteobacteria; order Vibrionales; family Vibrionaceae; genus Vibrio; species Vibrio sp. D401a. The sequence continues at coordinate 45,653 of NZ_JAHGAI010000007.1, forward strand.
CCATTCACACGCCTACGCCCAGGCGCAGAGATGCGTAACGACTCTCACGTGGGTAACTTCGTTGAAGTGAAAAACGCGCGTATCGGTGAAGGTTCTAAAGCGAACCACCTAACTTACCTAGGTGATGCAGAAATCGGTCAACGTACTAACATCGGTGCTGGTACCATCACTTGTAACTACGACGGTGCGAACAAGTTTAAGACCATCATTGGTAACGACGTCTTCGTTGGTTCTGACAGCCAACTTATCGCGCCAGTGACAGTTGCGGATGGTGCAACCATTGGTGCTGGTACTACGTTAACCAAAGATGTCGCTGAAGGTGAGCTTGTGATCTCTCGTGCGAAAGAGCGCAAAATTACCGGTTGGCAGCGTCCAGTTAAGAAGAAGTAAGCTTAATTCGCTTACATAAAAAGAATAAAAACCAAAGCCGCTCTTGATGAACGGCTTTGTTGTATCTGGTGCTGTGAAAGAGAGAGTTTAGTGACTTGGGATCGCTATGCGCTTCTCTAGCCAGCGCACCGCTTGAGAGACCAAAAGAATCAGCACCAAATATTCTAAGACGAGAAACGTATAGATCTCTAATGGTAAGTACTCATTCACCACCAACTCATTGGCTCGTCTTGTTAGATCACTTAAACCAATCACGCTGACTAGTGAGCTCATCTTGAGAATATAGACAAATTGATTGCCCAGTGGCGGTAAGATTTGGCGAAATGCTTGGGGAAGAATCACCAATCGCATTTTTTGCCAGTAGTTTAGCCCAAGCGACTCTGCTGCTTCATGTTGTCCGCGGCTTATGGCTTGGATTCCTCCTCTAAACACTTCCGCCATAAAGGCACTTTCTGCAATGGTTAATGCGATCACACCTGCCCAAAAATGATTCAGGGATACATCAAGCAGCGTTGGCATGCCGTAGTATACCCAGAGTAGCAATACTAAGACTGGTATCGAGCGGATTATCTCGACATAGATTCTGTTTAACCACTTAAGTGCAGGTGAATCAGATAAGGCTGGAAGGGCGACCAATAGCCCTAGACTCATCGCAAACAGCATGCTGAGTAGAGACACTTGGATCGTGTCATTAAAGCCTGCTATTAGAAACTTGATGTTGGTTAATCCCTGCTCCGTAGAAGGGTCAAGTATGTACCACCCCCATTGATAGTCAGAGCAACCTGTCAGTAATAGAGGGAAAAAGAGCCACAGCGTTCGATTATTCAACCTTCATTTCCTAACTTGACTAAAAAATGCCACTTGTTACTGCTATGTTATCAAGGTTGTGTTTGTAAATCTTGAATCAAAATAAGTATATAAGGAAATACAATGAAAAAGCTTATGTTTGCTGTTGTTCTTTGGTTATCGGTGATTACTCAATTTGCTCATGCTGAGAGCCGACTGCATGAAATACTGGATAGTGGCGTGTTACGAGTAGGGACGACTGGCGATTGGAACCCGATGACGATGAAAGACCCCGCTACCAATAGTTATCGTGGTTTTGATATTGACGTTACCACTGAGTTGGCCAAAGATCTCGGTGTTAAGGTGGAATACATCGCGACGGATTGGAAAACGCTAGTTAATGGCATTACTGCCAATAAATATTATGTTACTGGTAGCGCTTCATTGAATATGTCGCGTGCCAAAGTAGTAGGTTACAGCCAACCATACTTCTATCTTGCGTTTGTACCCGTGGTACAAAAGAAAGATTTAGCTAAGTTCTCTGATTGGGCGGATTTTGATAAACCTGAAGTGAAGGTCGCTGCTACGCTTGGTACCGTGCAAGAGAAGATGGTCAAAGACTTTTTTCCATCCGCGCAGCACATTGTCATTGAAGCGCCAGCACGTGATTTCCAAGAGTTATTGGCTCGCCGAGCTGATGTTTCTGTGACATCTAATGTAGAGGCGGCAACGCTGGTGGAGAAATTCAAACAGTTGGCGATTGTCCCAGTCAAAGAGCCTCGCAAGCCAACGCCTATTGCGATGCTGCTGCCTCAAGACGACCAAGTCTGGATTAACTATATTAACCACTGGGTTGAGTTGAAGAAAACCCAAGGCTTCTTCAAGCGAGTGGCCGAAAAATGGGGCTTGCAGAGTATGTAAGTACTTTCTTTTGTATACAAATATAAAAACAAAGAGCCGCATTACGCGGCCCTTTGTTTGCTGTTCTACTGAGATTGGCAGAACTAAAGTTCGTCTTCACTCACCACGCGAGCATTATCTGGCGTCGTGAAGTGCTTGGATAATTCACGGTTAGACAGGATGTACCCCATCCACAGACCACCCATACAGATGATGATAGCGACGCCCGTTACCATCTGAGCTTGGCTTGCCATCGCTGCTACTAGTGCGCTTGATAGGCTGCTCACGGTAATTTGTAAGCTGTTTTGCAAACCCGCTGCGGTAGCAGGGCTTTGCTTCGCACTTGCCAATGCACGGTTGACTACGATTGGGTACAGCGCACCATTCGCTACCGCAATCAGACAGAAAGGCGCTAGGATTGGCCAGATTGACGTCAATTGCCATTGCGAAGCAATGAAAATTAGTAGTGCAGCAACGCTAAATAGACCAATTAACTGACGCAGAACTTTTTCGTCACCGAACTTGCGTACACCTACTTTACCTAAGTAACCACCCGCCATAAATGCGATCGTCTGAGGGATAAAGCTCAAACCAATGTCTTTAGCTTCGTAGCCCAGTTGTGCCATGATTTCAGGCATACCTGTTAGGTAAGCAAAGAACGCTGCAGAAGCAGTTGCAAACATAAACACGTTACCTAGGTATGTTTTAGAACCCAGTAATGCTTTGATATCTGAAGACATACTGGTTTGTTTGGCTTCTACTTTTTCATTTTTTTGCGCCATAGTCGCAACGACCAACAGCACACCCATAAGCGTTAGTGCAACGAAAATACTGTGCCAACCAAAGCTGTCAGCCAGTAGTACACCTAGCTGAGGAGCGAGCGCTGGAGACAGTGCCACCAGCGGCATGATAGTGGCAAAAATCTGTTGGCTCTGGCTTGAGTGACGTTTGATTACCATCGCTTGCCAGATTACAGCAGGAGCACAGACACCGATTGCTTGTACGAAACGCAGTGCCAATAACTGCCATACTTGTTCACTGAACGCTAAACCAAACGAGGCGATAGTGAATATCACTAGACCTGCCGCCAGCGTATTGCGGTGGCCGAATTTGTCTGAAGCTAAGCCCCACATCAACTGACCAAAAGCCATACCAACAAGAAATACAGTTAAAGAAAGTGCGATTTGTTCTGGACCAGTGGCAAAGTCTATTTCCATTGCTTTGAACGCTGGTAAGTACATATCCGTGGCAATAAAGCCAAGCATAGATAGGGCTGCTAGATAAACAAGCTGTAGTTTTGAGATTTTCATGATTCAACCAATCAAATTATTTAATCACTTTTTAGTCAATATCCGTTGGCGCCAACCCCGATTTATTTACCCTTCCATTCTATTTTTCGATTTTGAGAAAATAAAACGCTAAAATTATTAGTTATCAATCAAATTTTTTGAAAGGTTACGGCCGTGTTCTCGAAGTCTTCGTTAGAAATGCTAGATACTGTTGCTCGTTTAGGCAGTTTTACAGCGGCAGCTGAAGTTCTGCATAAAGTACCCTCTGCGATCAGTTATGGTGTTCGTCAAGTTGAGCAAGAGCTTGATGTCGTTTTATTCCGTCGACTGCCAAGAAAAGTGGAACTGACCCCTGCTGGTGAGTTGTTTATCGAAGAAGCTCGTCTGCTACTCAGACAAATGGCTGAAGTCAAAGCACAAACCCGTCGTGCCGCACATGGCTGGCAGTCAACGTTGAAGCTCACGCTGGATAATGTGGTTAAGCTGGATAAGCTCAAACCTTTGGTTGAAGACTTCTACCGTGAGTTTGAATTCGCAGAGCTGCAAATCAACATGGAAGTATTTAACGGCTCATGGGAAGCCATCGCCCAGGGGCGTGCTGATATTGTCGTTGGAGCAACATCTGCGATACCTGTTGGTGGGGATTTTGAGGTCAAAGATATGGGCGTATTGGATTGGGCATTCGTGATGTCGCCAGCTCACCCTTGTGTCCGCCAGCAAATTCTAACTGAAGAGTTTGTCAGTCAGTTTCCGGCTATTTGTCTTGATGATACATCGAACGTGCTACCAAAGCGTCATACTGGCCACTATCCTAAGCAGCGTCGTTTGCTGTTACCCAATTGGTACAGCGCAATTGAATGCTTGAAGAATGGCGTCGGAGTAGGGTATATGCCTCGTCATATTGCAATGCCGTTGATTCATGAAGGAACACTAGTGGAAAAAGTACTGCAAGATGACATGCCAATCAGTCAGTGCTGCTTGGTATGGCGCAAAGATGACAACCACAAGTTGATTCAGTGGATGGTAGATTACTTAGGTGCATCGAATAAACTGCACCAAGACTGGCTTCAATATTGATAACAAAGCCACTTTCAAGGAAAGTGGCTTTGTTGGTTCTAGGACAAGAAAAACTTATACGATGGGTTGTCTGTTTCGTCTTTGCATTGATAGCCAAGTTCGCGCAAATGCGCAGAAAACTGACCTAAGTCGCTTTCATCTAACTCGAAGCCACATAAAACGCGTCCGTAGTCAGCGCCGTGGTTACGGTAGTTGAACAAGCTGATATTCCAATGAGTACCGAGTGTACTCAAGAACTTAAGCAGCGCTCCCGGATACTCTGGGAATTCAAAGCTGTAGAGGCGCTCTTTAAGCGGCTTAGACGGCTTACCACCAATCATGTAGCGCACGTGCAGTTTTGCCATTTCGTCATCAGACAGGTCAACCACAGGGTAGCCACCATCACGTAAGTCGTGAATGATGTTTTCTAGCTCTTCCTGACCGCCTTGCAAACGAACACCGACAAAGATATTCGCCAGTGCGTCATCATTGTAGCGGTAGTTAAACTCCGTTACGGCACGGCCGCCAATGAGGTTACAGAACTCAAAGAATGCACCTTGACGCTCAGGAATAGTAACTGCAAGCAGACCTTCACGTTTCTCACCAAGCTCGCAACGCTCAGAAACATAACGTAAGCCATGGAAGTTAGTATTGGCACCAGACAGCACGGTGCCTAGATTTTTACCTTGCAGTTTGTTTTGCTCAGCAAACTTCTTCAAACCCGCCAGAGCAAGTGCGCCCGAAGGCTCAGCAATGGCGCGAGTGTCTTCAAAGATGTCTTTTACTGCTGCGCAGATTTCATCGCTAGAGACCGCAATATGGCCATCAATGTACTTTTGACATAGACGGAAAGTCTCTTCGCCAATGCGTTTTACAGCGACGCCATCGGCAAACATACTGACTTGGTCTAGTACCACTGGCTCACCAGCATCCAAAGCGGCTTTGAGGCATGAAGAATCTTCTGGCTCAACTGCAATCACTTTGATTTCTGGCATGAGCTGTTTCACAAGCACCGCAACACCCGCAGCCAAACCGCCACCACCTACAGGAACGAAGATGTAGTCAAGGTGACCATTTTGCTGCAGCATTTCCATGCCGATGGTACCTTGACCTGCAATCACCAGTGGATGATCGAAGGGAGGGACAAAGGTGTACCCGTTTAACTCGGATAGACGCTCTGCCTCGGCTTTTGCCTCATCAAAGTTACTGCCGTGCAACACCACATTGCCACCAAAGCCACGTACCGCATCAACTTTGATGTCAGGTGTGGTTTTTGGCATCACGATAGTGGTCTTGATGCCTAGCTTAGTACCAGAAAGCGCCATGCCTTGAGCGTGGTTACCTGCAGATGCTGCGATGACACCTGCGGCTTTTTGCTCTTCAGACAGGCTTGCCACCATGTTGTATGCACCGCGCAATTTGAACGAGTGCACGGGTTGGCGGTCTTCACGTTTGATTTGCACATTGTTGCCAATACGAGCAGCAAGGCGAGGCATCTCTTGCAAAGGTGTGACAGTTGCGACTTCATACACAGGAGCACGCAAGATCTGGCGCAGATAATCTGCACCAGATTGGTTTTCCTGTTTTAAGGGAAAGGGTTGACTCATAAAGCTAGCCCTCGAGCTTAGATTTGTCTCGTACTGCACCTTTGTCAGCACTGGTCGCCATACTTGCGTAAGCTTTGAGTGCAAATGAAACTTCACGTTGGCGGTCTACCGGTTTCCAGCCTAACTCGTCTTGTTTCGCACGGCGCTCGGCAAGTTCTTGTTCAGATACTTGAAGTGAAATTGAACGGTTTGGAATATCAATCGCAATAATGTCGCCTTGCTTCACCAAGCCAATCGCACCGCCGTTTGCCGCTTCAGGAGAAGCGTGGCCGATAGACAAACCTGATGTACCACCAGAGAAACGGCCGTCAGTCAGAAGTGCACACTCTTTGCCAAGGCCCATCGATTTTAGGTAAGTGGTTGGGTACAGCATTTCTTGCATGCCCGGGCCACCTTTAGGGCCTTCGTAGCGGATAATTACCACGTCGCCTGCTTTTACTTCGCCACCCAAGATGCCTTCCACGGCGTCTTCTTGGCTTTCAAATACCACGGCTGGGCCAGTGAACTTATGAATACTCTCATCAACACCAGCTGTTTTAACGATACAACCATCCAGTGCGATGTTGCCTGATAGAACGGCTAGGCCTCCTTCTTGGCTAAAGGCATTTTCTTTGGTACGAATACAACCTTCTGCTCGGTCATCATCAAGGCGATCCCAGCGGCAATCTTGTGAGAACGCTTGAGTGGTACGAATACCCGCAGGGCCTGCGCGGTAGAACTTAAGTACTTCTTCGTCTTCAGTTTGGATGATGTCGTATTTCGCTAGCTGCTCTTTCATCGAAAGGCCAAGTACGGTGCGCGCATCATTGTGCAGTAGACCCGCTCGGTCTAGCTCACCAAGAATCGCCATTACGCCACCAGCGCGGTGTACGTCTTCCATGTGATATTTCTGGGTAGATGGTGCCACTTTACACAAGTGTGGTACTTGGCGAGACAGGCGATCGATATCTTCCATATCGAAATCCACTTCGCCTTCTTGCGCTGCAGCCAATAGGTGCAAAATGGTGTTGGTCGAGCCACCCATTGCAATATCCAGCGCCATTGCGTTTTCGAACGCATCAAACGTAGCGATGTTGCGAGGTAGAGCCGATTCGTCATCTTGCTCGTAGTAACGACGAGTCAGTTCAACGATGCGACGACCTGCATTAAGGAACAGTTGTTCACGGTCAGCGTGTGTTGCCAGCATAGAACCGTTACCCGGTTGAGAAAGACCCAGTGCTTCCGTTAGACAGTTCATTGAGTTTGCAGTGAACATGCCTGAACACGATCCACACGTTGGACATGCGCTACGTTCGATCTGCTCACTTTGCTCATCAGATACTTTTGGATCCGCGCCTTGGATCATTGCATCAACAAGGTCTAGCTTGATGATCTGATCAGAAAGCTTGGTTTTACCCGCCTCCATTGGACCACCAGAAACAAAGATAACAGGGATGTTAAGACGCATAGATGCCATCAACATTCCCGGAGTGATTTTGTCACAGTTAGAGATACATACCATGGCATCGGCACAGTGCGCGTTGACCATGTATTCTACTGAGTCTGCGATCAGTTCGCGTGAAGGCAATGAGTACAGCATGCCGCCGTGACCCATTGCGATACCATCATCAACCGCGATGGTGTTGAATTCTTTTGCGATGCCGCCGGCTTTTTCGATTTCACGTGCTACAAGCTGACCCATGTCTTTTAGGTGTACGTGACCCGGAACAAATTGAGTAAACGAGTTTACGACGGCGATGATTGGTTTACCGAAGTCTTCTTCTTTCACACCCGTTGCACGCCATAGTGCTCGTGCACCCGCCATGTTACGACCATGTGTTGTGGTTGCTGATCTATATTTTGGCATTTCCTAATCCTTCTTACTTCTGTTCTGGGTACACATAGTCTAACCAGCCCCACTTATCTTCCGTGGTGCCGTTAAATAGGCCAAAGTAGGCCGCTTGTAGTTCTTTAGTGATTGGGCCGCGTTTACCGGTGCCCACTTCAATTTTGTCGATAGTTGCTACTGGTACAACTTCAGCTGCGGTACCTGTCATAAAGACTTCATCGGCAAGGTAAAGCGCTTCACGTGCAATGTTGGCTTCACGCACTTCATAACCTTTATCGCGTGCAATAGTCATGATCGAATCACGAGTGATGCCCGGCAGAATCGCACTGGTTGCTGGTGGTGTGGTGATCACGCCGTCTTTGATAACAAAGATGTTTTCACCGGCGCCTTCCGATAAGTAGCCATCTACGCTCAGTGCGATACCTTCGTCATAGCCGTGACGACGAGCCTCACCACCGACTAGTAGCGAAGATAGGTAGTTACCGCCTGCTTTAGCCGCAGTTGGGATGGTGTTTGGTGCTGCGCGATTCCAACTAGAGATCATGGCATCAACCCCAGCTTCTAGCGCTTCTTCACCTAGGTAAGAGCCCCAAGGGAATGCGGCAATGATCAGGTCCATCTCAGTACCAACAGGTGGGCACACGCCCAAGCCAACATTACCGACAAAACCCAATGGACGAATGTAAGCGCTGTCGAGTTTGTTCTGGCGAAGGGTTTCGCGTGTTGCTTCCATGATTTCTTCCACTGTGTATGGAATCGGGAAGCGGTAAATCTTGGCAGAATCTTTTAAACGTTGTGCATGCTCACGGTGACGGAAGACAATTGGTCCTTTTGGCGTGTTGTAGCAGCGTACGCCTTCAAATACAGAGGTGCCGTAGTGCATTGCGTGAGTCAGAACGTGAACGTTCGCCTCTGCCCACGGAACCATCTCACCATTAAACCAAATGAAATCTGCAGTTTTCGTTGCCATTTATTGCCTTCCTTATGCACTCACGTGTTGTTGTAAGTTGTGATTTGGGAGCTCATCGCTGCGGATTTTGAGTACCTCAACGGTGCGAATATCCCACAACTTCTCAATTTGATTGACCAAAAACGAGATAGGTCGATCGCTGTCGACGATGATCTCTACGCTAGCTACTTTGCTTTCGTGGTTTTGGGTAGCCGCGACTTGTTTGATCACAAAGCCTCGGTGACGAATCACACGAAGAACGCGCTCCAACAATACCGGTTTATCGTCGGCTTTGATGTCGAGTAAATATCTGTCCATGCGATTGTCTCCTAAGTGTTTTCCAACATATCACTGTTTGATGCACCAGGTGGTACAAGTGGCCACACGTTCTCTTCTTCGTCGATTAAAACGTGAAGCATGTAAGAAGTCTTACTTTCTAGCATCTCTTTGAGAGCCGGTTCGACTTCTTCTTTCTTGGTGATGGTTTTACCCGGGATATCGAACGCTTTTGCCAGCATCACGAAGTCTGGGTTGTCATCAAGAATGGTTTCGCTGTGGCGGCCGTCAAAGAACAATGACTGCCATTGGCGAACCATGCCAAGACGTTGGTTATTAAGAAGGACAATCTTCACTGGAATCTGCCGACGCTTCAGCGTGCCCAATTCCTGCACGTTCATCATAAATGAACCGTCACCTGTAATAAGGATAGACTGATCATCAGGACGTGCGACTGCCGCACCCATCGCCGCCGGCAGGCCAAAGCCCATAGTGCCAAGGCCAGCAGAAGTGATGAAGTTTTGCGGTTCGCGCGGTTGGATGTGCTGTGCTGCCCACATCTGATGCTGACCTACGTCGGTCGAGACAATTGAGCTATCCGGCATCATGTCTGACAACTGTTTAAGTAGCAGCGGAGCGTAGATCAACTCGCCCGGGTGGTCGTAACGCCATTTGAATCCGCTACGCAGGCTTTCACTGTGATGTACCCAAGGAGTGATATCTTGAGTGAGCTCTAGTTGAGGGAGAATCTTGCTGATCTCGCCACGAAGTGGTGCATTTGCGTGGCGAAGCTTATGGATTTCAGCCGCATCGATGTCGATATGAATAACTTTCGCGTTTGGCGCAAACGTGTCGAGCTTACCAGTCACACGGTCATCAAAACGTGCCCCAACTACAATCAAAAGGTCACATTCTTGAACCACAAGGTTTGCGGCTTTGGTGCCGTGCATACCCAACATACCTAAGTAGTGCGGGTCGTGACGTTCAATGGTACCCAGACCTTTTAGCGTGCTTACTGCTGGCATTGGGTTTAAACGTAGGAATTCGCGTACTGAGTCTGTCGCTTTGGCAATCTGTACGCCACCACCAACGTATAGAACTGGGCGAGTTGAAGCGGCAAGCACTTCTTGAGCGCGCTGGATATCAGCATCAGTGACTGAAGGTGCAGCTGGTGGAACAAAAGGAGGCAGTAATTCGGTTGGTGCTTGAGCAAGCTGAACGTCTTTGGCGATATCAACAATCACTGGGCCAGGACGCCCTGTTTTTGCAACTTCAAACGCTTCGGCTAGCGTTGGGGCAAGGTCTTCAATCTCAGTCACTAGATAACTGTGCTTGGTACAGGCTAGAGACATTCCGATCACATCCATTTCTTGGAACGCGTCGGTACCGATATGAGAGCTAGCAACCTGACCTGTGATGGCTACTAGAGGAACGGAATCGAGGAAGGCGTCGGCAAGGCCAGTAACAAGGTTGGTGGCGCCCGGGCCGGAAGTGGCCATACAAACGGCAACGTCTTGCGTCGCTCGAGCCATCCCGATGGCGGCCATTGCAGCCCCTTGTTCATGACGGCATAAGATGTGCTCTACACCTCCGTCATACAACGCATCGTAGATTGGCATGATGGCTCCACCAGGATATCCAAACACCGTCTCGATGCCTTGCTGTCTTAAAGCGGCTACGACTAGTTCTGCACCGGTCATCGTAAACCTCCTTTGCTACGTTGTGGCTCGTAGCTATCGCCATGTGTTTTGCACTTCATGTGCACTCCCATTCTTCCCGTTAAGCTGTCTAAGGGTTAGACAGATGACAACTTGTAGTTGTAAAAAAACCCCCGGACTTCTCAGTGCGGGGGTTTTTTGTAATTTGTGGTTATCTTTCGCCCACAATCCCCCGCGCGGTGCCAATAATGACCACGATAATCAGGGCTAGCAGTGAGTTGATGTGAGCGAATAAGTTCATCTGTCTGTCGTTCTGTTTTCGTTAATAAGTATTGTGTAATGTTCTACGAAAATGTTTGCGTCACTAGTGGTAACACACAAATCTGCTGCATGACAAGCAAAAAGTCATTCTTTTTTCACATTAAGTACCAATCTGGACAGGCTATATAACATATCCATATAGAAAACATCTGGTTATATAACGTACAAAAATTTGAGGAAATTATGGGGCTGGCAATCATTCATAGTCGAGCAAGTGTGGGTGTGCAAGCGCCGTCGGTAAGCGTGGAAGTCCACATCAGTAATGGGATGCCGGGCTTTACGCTAGTGGGTCTACCGGAAACCACAGTAAAAGAATCGAAAGATCGCGTCCGCAGTGCGATCGTTAATTCCAACTTTCAATTCCCTGCCAAGCGAATAACGGTCAATTTGGCACCTGCGGATCTGCCCAAAGAAGGTGGACGCTTCGATCTGCCGATTGCATTAGGGATTTTAGCAGCTTCAGAGCAAATCGCGACAGATAAGCTCAAAAACTACGAATTTGTTGGTGAATTAGCCCTTTCTGGTGGATTAAGAGCTGTAAAAGGCGTGCTGCCCGCTGCATTGGCTGCGAACAAAAAACAGCGCCGTTTAGTAGTGCCTCATGCCAATGGTGATCAAGCGGCATTAGTGGGTAAAGATCAGCACAAATCTGCTCAATCGCTATTGGAGGTTTGTGCTGAGTTGTGTGGTCAGCATCAATTGAATTTGTATCAAACCCCGAAGAAAAAAGAGATCAAAATACACAGCCGAGATTTGCAAGACATCATCGGTCAACAGCAAGGTAAACGCGCTTTAGAGATCGCTGCAGCAGGCAATCACAATCTATTGTTTCTTGGCCCGCCTGGTACGGGGAAAACCATGCTGGCATCACGCCTGTGTGACTTGTTACCTGAGATGAATGTTGAAGAGGCAATGGAAACCGCTTCTGTGGCATCACTGACCCAAAGTGAAATCAACGAGCACAACTGGAAGACGCGACCGTTTCGCGCGCCGCACCATTCTAGCTCAATGGCAGCGCTCGTGGGGGGCGGTTCTGTGCCTAGGCCGGGTGAGATTTCATTAGCGCACAATGGGTTACTGTTCCTCGACGAGATGCCTGAGTTTGACCGTAAGGTGCTCGACTCTTTACGAGAGCCATTGGAGTCTGGTGAAATCATTATATCTAGAGCGCAGGGTAAAACCCGATTTCCGGCTCGATTCCAATTGGTGGGGGCATTAAATCCAAGCCCGACAGGGTACTACGAAGGTAATCAAGCTCGGACAAACCCGCAAGCCATCCTGCGTTACCTTGGTCGGTTATCAGGCCCGCTTCTTGATCGCTTTGATATGTCGTTAGAGATTCCCGCATTGCCAAAAGGCACACTTGCTGAAGGTGGCGATCGAGGAGAGCCTACCGCTGTGGTTAAGCAAAGAGTCAATCAGGCCAGAGAAAGCATGGTGCAACGCAGTGGTAAAGTGAACGCGTTATTAGGTAGTCGCGAGATTGAAGCCTTTTGCCCGCTGCAAAAAAGCGACGCTGAGTTTTTAGAAAATGCGCTGCATCGCCTTGGACTATCGATTCGTGCTTACCATCGCATCATCAAAGTCGCGCGTACTATTGCTGATCTCGAAGGCTCACCGCAAATTGAGCGAACTCATCTGGCAGAAGCTTTGGGTTATCGAGCAATGGATAGGCTGCTCAAGCAGTTGACGGCGCAGGCAGTATAAATTTAAGCCTGCTTTCGGTTGCGTTTATCTTGGTAGAGTGCTTGGTCAGCACGCTCGATACATTGCTCAAGACTCCCTTGGCACTCCACCAAGCCAAAACTGAATGAGATACCATGTAGATGGATATCATTTTCTACAAATTGGCGAATATTCAACAGGATGTCTTGAGCACTGGATAATGGCATGCAATCAAATAGGACGACAAACTCATCACCGCCAACCCGGTAGAGCGTGCCATTCTCTCCCAGTTTTTGCATCATTAAGGTGGCAAAGTCGATCAGTACTTTGTCTCCAATAGCATGACCATAAGTGTCGTTAACTTGCTTGAATTTATCCAAATCAAGATAAGCCACAACGCAGCAGTCACAGCCCTTTTGTATGGCTGACATCAACGCTTTTTTATTTAATGCACCTGTTAGGTGATCGTAATGTAGGCTTTGTTTTAGCTGGTTTTGTTCTTCGATACGCGCTGTTATATCCCATGCCATCAATACGATATGACGCTCACCATTAACTTCGGTAAGGTAGCGCATCGATTCAAAGTGGTGATTTTGAAAGGTTTCAATATCCACTCGCATCGGGGCTTTGCTGTCGATCAAAGCTTGGTCGTTGCGTTTGCATTGAAGTAACAGATCTCGTAGGTCTTCGTTATCACAATCTGTGATCATGTTGTCTAAGCTGATGCCGAGAATGTCTTCTTCGAAGAAAGCACGGTAGCGCTGGTTGAGGGCGACATGTTCACCTGTCTCTTTTCGCACAGCGATAAAACCCGGAAAGTTCTTGGAAAGAACGCTCATTAAGTTTTGTTCGGAAGCGTATTGAGGATCGATGTGCATGTATGGCTCTCGCAAATAATAAATAGGGCGCATATTATCCACAAGAGCGTTCGATTGGCTATTGTTTGAGCAATGAATTGTTTTTATTGTGACGATCAGTCCATTTTATACTCGCAGAAAATGGATCCCATTTACTGCGAGTATCGATCTTAGAAGTTGTAGTTCATACCAACTGAAACTAAATATTCTTTCTCATCGTAAAATGTGATGTTGGAATCGTTGTTCCCGTAACCAGCCAGAGAGATGAGTGACCAGTTTTGCCAATCGAATACGTTCTTGTACTCGTAGGCCGCGAACAAGCTGAGTTTCCCGTCATCACGCGTCTTATCGAATGTGTCACTGGCTGTTTCGTAGTTTTTCAGCGTGTAGCCTGCCGTAACCGCAAAACGATGGCGATTTACAAACTGGAACCAACTTAATTCGAATCGGTAAGAGTCGAAAGATTCCGCTTCACCATCTGCATCTTGGTAGACATAAGTAAATGCGGGTTGCAGCATCGACGTGCGACTGAGTGGAATGCGATAGTCGCCTTTGATGTGGTAGATCTTTGCATCACGCAGCAAAGATGAATCGGTCACGGTATCTTTTTCTACGTCTTTATCTGCGTACGCCAAATCAAGATTAAAGTTGTCGTCTAAGAAGCGATTGATTTGGAGACGAAACGCATTGCCGCCTTCATCGGTGGTTTTTCTCGACTGTCCCGTTAAGTACGGATCTTGCCAGGTTTCTCCCTCCAAGATGGTTGGTAAGTAGGAAAAGTCGAGTACAGTGCCTGAAGCCAGCTGGTATTTGTAACCAAGTTGGAAGGCGAGAGTACCGATCGCGATGTCGGAACGAGTGGTACCGGCATACACTTGGTGATTGAGTTTGTTACCAAAGGTATACGCTGCGCTGCCTAGCGGTGCGACGATAAAAGATTCATCACTTTCGGCACGCTGATTCAATGACGTGATAGTGCTGTTGCTGTCTGTATTGAAGTTGGATTCTGATGAGACGAAGCCTGCGTTCAACGAAATCTCACCGCTAAAACCTGCTGTTTCTGAAAGCTGAGCTTGTGCTGAACTGACGATAAAGGCCAAAGGCAGTAAGGTTAGCCTTGGATTCATTCGCTTTCTCCTTGTTTGTCGAATGAAAGATGTTATTTGAGCGTTGGTCCAGTTTTACAGTGAAACAAATCTGACCATTCTTACAAATGTTTCAATGTGGCAACGGATTCGTATAATTACACGCTGTTTTATTACTCACGCGCTATAGTTACTGATTGGTTACCATGTTGGCATATTTGTTACTCATTTTTAACGCTTCTTTTGTGATTATAAATTCTGCGGTTTGTTCCATCGCAATTTGTATCATCGCCATTTTTAAGCTGTTGCTTCCAACTGCGAAGCTCAAAGCCAAAGGCACCGAGGCTGCCAACAAAATGATGTGGGTGTGGGCAACGGTCAACGCCGGTATTCTTGCGTTCTCTAATCGCGTTGAATGGGATGTTCAAGGCGGTGAAAACCTAAAGAAAGACGGCTGGTACTTACTGATCAGTAATCATCTTAGTTGGACTGACATTGTTGTACAGTGTTGCGTGTTTAAAGATCGTATTCCGATGCCAAAATTTTTCCTCAAGCAGCAGCTATTATATGTGCCTTTTATCGGAATGGCATGCTGGGCGTTAGATATGCCGTTCATGCGTCGTTATTCGCGAGAGTATTTGCTTCGTAATCCAGACAAACGTGGGCAAGATCTGCAAACTACGCGCCGTTCATGTGCCAAGTTTAAACATACGCCCACCACAGTGGTGAACTATGTAGAGGGCACACGCTTTACTCAAGATAAGCAGCGTAAGAGCCGAGCGGGTTATCAACATTTGTTGCAACCTAAATCTGGTGGCATTGCTTATACGTTAGCGGCCATGGGGGAGCAGTTTGAGAACATCATCGATGTGACCTTAGCGTACCCAGAAAACACCAATAAACCCTTTAAAGATATGCTGATGGGGCGTATGACCAAAATTGTGGTGCGAGTGAAGGTTCTGCCAGTTGATGAGCGAGTGTTGGGTGATTACTTCAATGACAAGCCATACAAGCGCCAGTTTCAACAATGGTTAGGCGATGTGTGGCAAGAGAAAGACCAAGTGTTGCAAGAGATTCATAAATAGAAAGGGGAGCAATGTGCTCCCCTTTTTAATGATGGTCTGAATTACTTCAGTGTCAGCAAGTAGTTCACTAGCGCAAAGTACTCGTCAGTAGACTTAATGCCCTGTGCTTGAACTAGGTATTTGTTGTTAACGATAACCGCTGGAACACCAGTTAAGCCGCTGTTTTCAAATTGCTTGTCCATACGGCGAACCATTGAATCAACCGCGAAGCCTTTGAATGCAGCATCGAATTTCTTCGCATCTACGCCTTCATCTAGGAAGATTTGACGAAGTTCTGCATCGTCACGTGGTGCTTTACGCATGTTGTGAATGCGGTTAAACATCACTGGTACCATCTTGTCTTCAATTTTAAGCGCAACCATGGTCGCGTATGCTTTGCTCATTGAAGGACCCATATTGCCACCCATGAATGACACATGGTTCTTTTGCAGTTTCACACCTTCAGGTAGCTGCTTCTTCAGTTGCTGAATGATTGGCTCGAAAGAATGACAGTGTGGGCAGTAGAAAGAGAAGAACTCAGTCACTACAGGCTTTTTCGATGCCTCTAGATCCAATACTTTGTAATGCTCACCTTCTTTGAATTGCGCTGCATGTGCCGACAGGCTTAGCATCAGCATAGAAAACAGTGCGAACAGCTTTTTCATTTAATTATCTCCATTTTGAATTGTTCGGCCTGACTTACCATTGAGGCATTAAAGATAGCGGTGCTTCTTCTAAGTTGGCAATCTGCTCTTTAAATGCAAGGACCTGACCTTCCCAGTATTTTGGCTCATTAAACCATGGAAAAGCGAGCGGAAATGCCGGGTCGTGCCAACGTTTTGCTAGCCATGCCATATAGTGCACCATTCGTAGACCTCGAAGTGGTTCGATTAGTTTCAATTCTGCCGAGTTAAAATCGCAAAACTCTTGGTAACCTTCTAAAACAATATCCAACTGCATTAGCTTGTCTTGGCGCTCGCCATTGAGCAGCATCCATAAATCTTGTACCGCAGGGCCATTACGTGAGTCATCCAAATCGACAAACATTGGGCCATCGCGCCATAAGATATTGCCCGGATGGCAATCGCCATGCAGACGAATGGTATTGAAGCCTTCTTGCCAGTGACTTTCAATGGACTTGATCAGCATATCCAAGTCATTGAAGAAGCTGTTCTCCAAATGCATCGGGATCATGTTGGTGTTTTGTAGTATCTCTCTTGGCTGATAGAGATACTCTTGCAAGCCAATGGTTGGGCGATGTTGGAATGCTTGGCGGCTACCCACTTTGTGGATACGTCCTAGAAAGCGACCGACACCTTCGAGTTGATCTAAGTTGTCGACTTCATATTGACGACCGCCGACACTCTCAAATAAAGCAAAGCCATAGCCTTGATAGTGATGCAGCGTTTCACCGTTGATGAGTACAGGTGGTGCAACTGGGATTTCGTTATCAATCAATTCGAGCGTAAAGTCGTGCTCTTCTTGAATTTGCTCGTCGCTCCAACGCTCTGGGCGATAGAACTTTACCACGTAGCGCTGGCGTTCTTCGTCAGTGAACTGGTAAACGCGGTTTTCATAGCTGTTTAGAGCAAGAAAGCCCGATTCTGCTCGAATACCGATGCTCTCTAACGCGTACCACATAAAGTCGGGTGTGAGGGCATCAAAGTTAAAAGTACCTTGGGACATATAAATAAAAAGGCTCATTGCTGAGCCTTTTTCCATTGGTCATCGAAGTTATAGCTTCTTGATAAATCGGCTTTCTACTTCAATGGTGAATTCGTTGCTCTTATCGGTGAGTATAAACTGAATTGTTGTGATCGCAGAGTCTAGCTTGTCAGGATCTGCGCCAAGACTCATTGGTAAGTTCAATACCTCACCAGGTTCAACTTGGATGGTTTGTTTGCCATACCAACTAACGTCACTTAACCCTTCTACCTCCAAGTTGTATTCTTTAACTTGTTGGGTCTTGTTGATGACTTTGAGAGTATAGGTGTTTTCCACTTCACCTGAGCTATTCACTCGGAACAGTTGGTTGCGGTCACGAATGACGCTCAACCCAGCTGGGTCAACAGCCGCTATCTGGGCGAAGAACAAACCAATCATCATCAACAACACTGCCCCATAACCAAGCAGTTTAGGTCGCATCACTTTGGTGTGTTTACCTGATAGACGATGCTCCGTGGTGTAGTTGATCAAACCTTTTTCATAACCCATGCGATCCATCGTTTGGTTGCATGCGTCAATACAAGCGCCACAGTTGATGCATTCGTACTGTAATCCATCACGAATATCGATTCCTGTTGGGCATACTTGAACACACAAATCACAGTCGATACAGTCACCTAAACCTAATTGCTTTGGATCGGCCTTACGTGAACGTGGACCACGTTTTTCACCGCGTTTAGTGTCGTAGCCAACGATGAAAGTATCCTTATCAAACATAGCGGATTGAAAGCGTGCGTACGGACACATGTGAAGGCAGACAATAGAACGCATCCAACCAGCATTTGCATAGGTACAAACCGCAAAGAAAAGAACCCAAAAAACCGGCCAGAAGCTGGCGTTAAAGGTGAAAAAGTCTACCACTAGGTGTTTGACTGGAACGAAATAGCCAACAAAAGTAAAGCCAGTGGCAAGCGCAATAGCAAACCAAGCTATGTGCTTGATGGTTTTTCGCATCGCCAGATTCGCAGTGATCTTATTCGAATCTTGTTTGCGGCGCTTATTCGCACTTCCTTCAAGTTTTTCTTCAAACCAAATATACATGAAGGTCCAAACTGTCTGGGGGCATAAGTAACCACACCAAACTCGACCTAAGAAGGTAGTAATAAAGAACAATCCAAACGCGGCAATCATAAACAGCAGCGCAAGTAGGGTCAGGTCTTGTGGATAAAGAGTTGTACCAAAAAAGTTAAACTGTTGGTGGCCAATGTCTAAGAGTATTGCTTGGCGCTCTCCGTATGGAATCCACGGAACCAGTGCAAACAACAGCAACAAAAACCAACCACCATAACGGCGCAACTTTTGGAAGGTGCCTTTGCTTTCTCGTACGTAAATTCGATTATTGGGGTTGAAGCGATCCCCTTTTCCTTTATGGGTCTTTGGGTTAAAGGTTTTTGGAGTCACATCTTTGATATCGATCTTGTCCTGACTCATGTATACATCCTTCTTTAGGCTTTTATAATGTACGGCGACACTTCTATCGATGTCGCTCGATGACATTGCTGCTTTGTTCATGTCATATGTTATGACGGAACATAATTATTTTAGTAAATACTGATGAACGGCGATTATACAATCAATAACAATTCCGTTTCTTTAACGTAGTCAACGTTTAACAACAAAAGTCAGTACAGTTAACCTAATAAATGACTGAACAGTTATAACTAGCTTTTGAACTGTTTGGTTTAGTTATAAAAAAAGCGACTCAAAGGAGTCGCTTAGGAATACTAGGGTGCTGATTCGTTTACTTGATGATGCCACGTGCGCGTAGGATTGCGGTTTTAAAATCATCTTCTTGGTCTTTCTTTAGACCTGGGATCATTTCGTCTTTGCCGCTGTTACGCATTTTAAGGTGGTAGATCAGTACATCGTCGGTTAGATCTTCCAGTTTACCTTCATAGCCCGCTTCATTTGCTAGCTTCATGATGAACTGTAGCAAGTTCATTTCTTGGTCTTTATGCCACTCAGGCTCTAATAGCTCAAGCAACTCTTCAATACGATGACACTTCATTTCTTTCTCCACAGAATTTATAGGTGTTATTTGCTTCTAAAGGTATCAAATTGCATGTCGAACACCAAATAGGAAAAGGCTGGAAAGAAAGAAAAAAGCGCGGTGAGTGCCGCGCTTTTTAATTAAGCTGCTTTAATAACTTTGTTTGGAACACTCGGCATAATCGCTGTTTTCTCAACCAGAGTTATTGCTGGCGCAACTTGTTTTGCCTTAAGCGCAGTAGTGAAACCACTGCGACGGCGCATTGCACTACGATTAGTGTGTGCGAACCTGACTGTTGTTGGGCGCATTTAATTACCTAACTGCCAGGCATATCCATTGCCAATGTAATGGCCTGATGCATTATGAGTTGAGCTTCAACTGCTTGAAGGGTGGCTCTTTTGGCTCTCGCCAATCCAAATAATGAACCAGGAATAATGATATGCATGCATATCATGTATAGGTTAGCACTCCTGCTATAATTGGTCGATACTTGAGCAATTGAAATTGTTCAATTTTGCTATTTTCTTTCGAAGAACTGGGGTGAAAAGTTTGTTTTACCATCATGATCAACAGTAGTATGAGATCTCGACAAAGGAGGTGCGTATGTCATTTTTGAAAAAGACATTGGCGAGTTTTGGAATCGGCAGCGCCAAGGTAGATTCAGTTCTTAATCAGGATGTCCTTTATCCCGGTCAAAGTGTTGATGTATCAATTCATGTCTATGGTGGATCCACTGATCAGGCGATTGATAACATTGATTTGAAGTTATGCTGTCGATACATCGCAGAAGTCCCTGATGATCGTGGTGCTCGTGAAGGCCATAGCTTACGCCGTCTTCCGCAAACCCATGTGCTAGCGAGTTGGAGCTTACCTTATGCTTTTACCCTACACCCAAGTGAAGAGCGTACTTTTGAAGTAAAACTTGATGTACCTTGGAATACACCAGTCACTATTGGTGATGCCAAAGTCTGGCTAGAGACTGGTTTAGATGTTGCGATGGCTCTCGACCCAACCGACAAAGACATTCTCACAGTGAGGCCCGATCCACTGATGGATGCCATTTTGTCTGCCTTTGAATCGCAAGGTCTGCGCATCCGCCAAGTCGAGTGTGAAGAAGTGAAAGGTTTTGATCTGCCATTTGTACAAGAGTTTGAGATGGTACCAACAGATGGGCCATATCATGGTGTATGGCGCGAGTTAGAATTTGTTGCTCATCGTGACGAGAACACTCTTAAGCTTTGGTTTGAAGTTGACCGAACTCGAAGTGGGGCGAGTGGTATGCTAGCGAGTCTATTAGGTAGCGGTAAACTCAAACGCGAGCTTTGTATCCCAGTGAATACTAAATTGGAAGAAGTCGGTCCGCTGGTTCTTAATTATCTTGAACAAACCACGGCTGCTCACGAACTCTAATTTAAGCTTACACGTGTACGCTTAATGTGCCATACTAGAGCGAATATTCAAACTCTAGTATAGGCACGTTCATGTCTTCACCTCAGAAAGCACAATACAGTCAGGGCGAAGAACTGGCCAACTCCATCACCCATGGTATCGGAATGATTTTCGGTATTGTAGGCTTGGTTTTACTACTGGTTAAAGCGATTGATCATCAAGCGGACACGCTGACCATTACCAGTATGGCAATCTACGGCTCTAGTATGATTGTGCTGTTTCTGGCTTCCACGCTTTATCACGCCATTCCATACCCGAAAGCCAAACGTTGGCTGAAAACCTTCGATCACTGTGCCATCTACCTTTTGATTGCAGGTAGTTACACGCCATTTTTATTGGTGAGTCTGCGTACTCCATTAGCGATTGGGCTGATGATTGTGATTTGGACCATTGCGCTGATTGGCATCATCATGAAAGTCGCGTTTGTCTATCGATTCAAAAAATTATCTTTGATGACGTATCTGGTGATGGGGTGGTTATCGTTGATCGTGATTTATCAGTTGGCGATAAATCTCGATATTGGTGGTCTGACACTATTAGCAGCGGGTGGATTGGTGTATTCGATCGGAGTGATTTTCTACGTTGCTAAGCGGATCCCTTTTAATCACGCAATTTGGCACGGCTTCGTGTTGGCGGGTTGTGTGTGTCACTTCTTCGCGATTTATTACTTTGTCGAGCCTATCTAGCTGATAGAGATAAACCCGACAAAGCATGTCGTATTAGCGAGTTTTCACTTCTAATACTTCTGCTGAGAACTGGTATTGCTGCGACTGTGGCACTGCCAGTTTGATCGCTTTACCTTGCTCGGCTTGTTGTGGGCGAAGGTAAGTATCAGCGATACGCTTAATGGATTGCCAAACGGTCACGTTCTCTTTCACTAACTGCTTACCAGACGTATCAAATACCTGAACTTCTACTTCTACCTGAATGACTGATTGTGAACTTTGGTTGGTGATAGACGTTGGAAAGATAAGTTCACCGTCTTCGTAGCTTGCAGAACCAATCAAGACATCAACACCCGAATCAGACAGCTGCATGGTTGGCTTCTTCGCGTTTACCACTACTGTAGTTCCGACTTTCTTGTTTACGACGGGGATTGTCGCAATCTCAGGTGCTTTAGTGGTTTGCGTGGTAACCGCTTCTAAGGCAGTTGTCGATGCAGCAACTGCCGACGCTTCTACCGCTTCGACTTTTTCTAGTGTGGTTTCTGTGGTGTTCGGCATTGCCTTTTTCACAACGTATTCCCACGTAAAGTCGTCGTTCAGTTTTACTTCGCGCCCATCCGCCAGTTTCACGACCTCTGCCGCGTAAACCGATGAAGTGGCGAGTAGGGTCGCCAGAGTGATCCATGTTTTCATTGTTATACCTTTTGTTTGAGTCTGTTTAACGGCGCCAAAACGCAGGGAAGAACAGGACAAGAATAGTCAGAATTTCCAGACGTCCCATTAACATACCAAAGCTTAATAACCATTTTGCCGTGTCAGGCAGCGGCGCAAAGTTACCTGTTGGGCCAATCACGCTACCCATGCCAGGACCTACGTTTGCGACTGCGGTAATCGAACCAGAAATACTGGTTAGCGGATCAAGGCCGAGTGCGCTTAAGCAGCCTGCAATAAATATGATGGTGATAAAGAACATCAAGCCAAACGCTACGACAGAGCGAACGATATCGTCGTTCACAGGGCGTTGGTTGTAGCGTTGAACGAACACACCAGATGGGTGAATCAACTTCATGATCTGCTTGTTAAGCAGCGTCATTGCGATCTGAAAACGGAAGATCTTAATTCCGCCTGCGGTTGAGCCTGAACACGCACCAGCCATCATCAAGAAGGCAAACAGCGTGGTAGGTAGAGCACCCCATGCAGTGAAGTCCTCTAAACCAAAGCCCGTAGTGGTGACGACTGAGACGATGTTAAACATCGACACGCGTAGTGCATCCAAAATGGTGTAGCCATCGCGGATTACTAACCAAGCAGACACAACCAAACTCGAGAACAAAAATAGATAGGCAAAGCCGCGAACCTGCGCATCTTTCACCAATACATCGATACTACGTTTGCGTAATGCGACGACGAAAAGTAGAAATGGCAACCCACCAAGGAACATAAAGGTAGTGGCCACCCAATGAGCACCGTTAGAGAAGTGGTTCATTGAACCATCAGAAGTCGAGTAACCACCCGTCGACAGCGTCGTAAAGGCGTGATTGATCGCTTCAAACAGATTCATGCCTGTCAGCAAGTAGCCAATAATACACAAGCCAGTTAGCATCAAATACACCAATACGATGTTCTTCGCGACGGTTTTCGCTCTCGGGCTGCTTTTATCAGACCAATCAGAAGATTCGGTTTGGAACAGCTTCATACCACCAACGTTAAGCATTGGTAGGATGGCTACCGCCATTACGATAAAGCCAATACCACCAAGCCACTGCAAGATGGAGCGCCATAGCAATATACTCGGTGCCATGTCGTCTAAACCACTTAACACGGTAGAGCCTGTAGTGGTGATGCCAGACATGGTCTCGAAGTAGGCGTCGGTAAAGCTGATGTGGTTAATGAACACAAATGGTAATGCAGCGAAGGCACTGGCTATGGTCCACACCAAACTGGTGATAAGGAACATATCACGAACACTGAGCTTGAACTTAGCAGTTCGACCGATCGTCAAACAGATGAATGCGGCTAGGTGGGTGATCACTACGGCTTGAGCGAAATCGAGGAATCCGCCTGTACCTGTGAAAAACGCGACCAAAGTCGGCACGTACATAAAAAGGGCTAGTTTGGATAAAACCAGCCCGATAACAAACAGTACGGGACGTAAGTTGACCATAGGAAAATCCTAGAGGAAGAATGGACTCGGCTGGAACAGCGCTTCGACGTCTGGTACATACTTTTTGTCGACCAGGAACATCACGACGTGGTCATCTTGTTCGATGACGGTACGATCGTGTGCGATAAGTACTTCTTCGCCACGAACGATAGCACCAATGGTGGTTCCTGGTGGGAGTTTGATATCGCCAATCGCCCGGCCAACCACTTTAGACGTGGTTTCATCACCGTGTGCAACAGCCTCGATGGCTTCTGCAGCGCCACGACGCAGAGAAGATACGTTAACAATATCAGCACGACGAACGTGCGTCAGTAGAGCAGAAATAGTTGCTTGCTGTGGGGAGATCGCTACATCAATCACGCCGCCTTGTACAAGGTCGACATAAGCGCCGCGTTGGATCAATACCATCACTTTCTTCGCACCCATGCGTTTTGCCAACATCGCTGACATGATGTTGGTTTCATCTTCGTTGGTTAACGCAATGAATACATCTACTTGGTCGATATTTTCTTCGGTCAGCAGCTCTTGATCAGCCGCATCACCACAGAAAACGATGGTGTTTTCTAGTTGCTCAGACAGTTTCTCTGCACGCTGATAGTTACGCTCAATCAGCTTCACGCTGTAAGTTTGCTCAAGGCGTTTGGCTAAGCTAGCACCGATGTTACCACCACCGACAATCATGATGCGGCGATAAGGTTTCTCAAGGCGCTGAAGTTCACTCATTACCGAGCGAATGTGGTTACTTGCAGCAACGAAGAACACCTCATCATCAGCTTCAATGATGGTAGTGCCTTGCGGGCGAATAGGACGACCCTGACGGAAAATCGCAGCAACACGAGTATCGATGTGTGGCATGTGCTCACGCAGGGCAGACAGCGCGTTACCCACCAGAGGGCCACCATAGTATGCTTTTACCGCTACTAGGCTGACTTTCTGCTCGGCAAAGCTCACCACTTGTAGTGCGCCAGGGTATTGGATGAGGCGTTCAATGTAGCTGGTTACCAGCTCTTCTGGTGCGATAAGGTGATCAACAGGAATGGCGCCGGATTTAAATAGGGCTTCTTTTTCTGCCAGATATTCTGGAGAACGAATACGTGCAACACGGTTTGGCGTATTGTACAGAGTGAAGGCTACCTGACAGGCCGCCATATTGGTTTCATCGGTGTTGGTTACCGCTACTAGCATATCTGCATCTTGTGCACCCGCTTCATGAAGTACGTCTGGGTGACTGGCGTGACCGTTAACCACTCGTAAGTCGTATTTGTCTTGCAACTCACGCAGTCGGTCGCCATTTTTATCGACGATGGTGATGTCGTTATTCTCACCAACTAGGTTTTCCGCCAATGTGCCGCCAACCTGACCTGCACCAAGAATAATGATTTTCATACTCTTTACTCGTTATCTGAAAAAGGCGATTGAATTCACTTCAATCGCCCTATTTAGCATGCTGTTACGCGTGTTTTTTTGTTAGCACTGCGTAGTAGAAACCATCCATATCTTCTTCACCCGGCAGAATCTGACGACCAGGTTGCTTTGGATCGGAGTCCATCAATTGCGCATCCGCAGTACGTGCTAAGAACGCTTTTACTTGTTCCACGTTTTCTTGTGGCGTGATTGAACAAGTTGCGTAAACCATGGTGCCGCCAGGTTTCAGTTGCGTCCACATTGCGTCGAAAATTTCGCTCTGTAGCTCAGCAAGTGCGGCAATATCATCAGCACGACGTAGCCATTTGATGTCTGGGTGGCGACGAATTACCCCCGTCGCAGAACACGGTGCATCTAACAAGATGCGATCAAATTGTTCGCCCTGCCACCATTCTTGAGGATTACGCGCATCGCCGCAAACCACTTTTGCCTGAAGGTTGAGACGCTTCAGGTTTTCGTGCACACGTTTAAGACGCGTGTCATCGCAGTCGATGGCAACCACTTCGCTGCCAGACGTACGCTCAAGAATGTGCGCTGTCTTACCGCCCGGTGCTGCACAGCAGTCTAGGATTAGCTCGCCATCTTTTGGTTCAAGGTAGTTAATCGACAGCTGTGCCGCCGCATCTTGCACCGATACCCAACCTTTTTCAAAGCCCGGTAGTTTCATTACATCGCATGGCGCCGCCAATTTTAGGGCGTCCATTGCTTGTGAGTGTGGCGTGCTATCAATGTTTTCATTTTTGAGTAGCGCAAGGTAGTCATCACGAGTGTGGTGCTGGTGGTTTACACGCAGCCACATTGGCGCTTTCTGGTTGTTGGCTTCAACAATGCTTTCCCACTGCTCTGGGTAAGCTTCTTGCAGCAGTTTAAGTAACCAGCTTGGGTGGCCGTACTTGCCCGCATTGTTGCTGACCGCCATTTGGTCTAGCTCTTCTTGGTTGCGCTGATAGTTACGTAATACGGCGTTAATAAGACCACGCAAGCGGGGGCCTTTCAGCTCTTTAGTACCTTCAACCGTTTCACCCACTGCAGCGTGCGCAGGAATACGCATAAAGCTCAATTGGTAAATACCAACCAAAATCAGGTGATGGAAAACACGTTGTTTGCCTTTTAACGGCTTATCCATCAACTGGTTTGCAATCATTTCTAGGCGAGGGAGGTAACGTAGAGCACCGTAACAGATCTCTTGTAGAAGAGCGTGGTCACGTGGCCGTACGTTTTGTTGAGCCGCTGGAAGAGCGCTTGAAAGTGAGTGGCCCTTGTCGACGACAAGATACAAGACGTTGGCAGCCGCAGCGCGAACATTCATGATGAGTACCTTAAAGTAAAGGAGGGCATCTCTGCCCTCTAAAAGTTCGTATTATTGGTGTTTGACACTATTGCCTGGTTTTTAAACCAGTTGAGTGCCAACTTCAAACCAAGATGCACGAGAGTTCAGAATATCTTGAACTGACATGGCTTTTTTACCCGGAACTTGCAGTTGTTCCAGCACCAATACGCCGTTGCCTGTTACAACATAGATACCGGTCTTATCTGCTTGCACGATGGTGCCCGCAGGTTTGTTGCTGGTTTGCTCTGCAACACGGCTTTGCCATACTTTGATGCTGTTTTCAGCAGCTTCAAAGTGGCTCATTGGCCATGGGTTGAATGCGCGAACGCAGCGTTCAATGTGCGCCGCGTCATCATTCCAATCGATGCGCGCCTCTTCTTTGCTTAGCTTCTTCGCGTAGTTTGCTAGCTCGTCATCTTGCTTCACTGGCTCAGCTTTGCCAGCGGCGATATCCGCTAGACAGTCGATCAGGGCATCTGGGCCTAAGCCTGCCAGTTTCTCGTACATCGATGCACTGGTGTCACTTGCTTCAATCGGCAATGTCGCGATTTTTAGCATGTCACCCGTATCCAGACCGATATCCATCTGCATGATGGTCACGCCAGTTTCTGCATCACCTGCCCAAATTGAGCGTTGGATAGGGGCTGCGCCGCGCCAGCGAGGAAGAATCGAACCGTGTACGTTGATACAACCTAGTTTAGGTGTGTCTAGTACAACTTGTGGAAGTAATAAGCCGTACGCAACAACTACCATGATGTCGGCGTTCAGATCGGCAAGCTCTTGCTTTGCTTCGTCTGATTTGAAGTTTTCTGGTTGGTATACCGGAATGTCGTGTTCAAGCGCGATGGTTTTTACTGGGCTTGCAGTAAGCTTCTTACCACGACCCGCTGGGCGGTCTGGTTGAGTGTAAACCGCAATTACTTCGTGCTCCGAAGACAACAACGCCGCCAAGTGATGGGCGGCGAAATCCGGAGTACCTGCAAAGACAATACGTAAAGACTGACTCAAGGTAGGCTTCCTTCTAATTAAATTGTATCGAGATTAAGCGCTTTGCTGTTTCTCGTTAAAGCGTTTGATTTTTGCTAGCTTGTCTTGAATACGCTTACGCTTCAGTGGCGATAGGTAATCCACGAACAGTTTGCCCATTAGATGGTCCAGTTCGTGTTGAACACAGATTGCTAGCAGATCGTCAGCTTCAAAGGTGTATTCTTTGCCATCGCGATCTAGCGCTTTAACCGTAACTTCAGCAGCGCGAGGCACAAGTGCACGTGCACCTGGTACCGATAGACAGCCTTCTTCGATGCCATCTTCGCCACGCTTTTCCAGAATCTCTGGGTTGATTAGCACCATCGGCTCATCGCGAGTCTCTGAAATATCGATAACTACGATACGTTTGTGGACATCAACCTGCGTTGCAGCCAGGCCAATACCTTCTTCGTCGTACATGGTTTCAATCATGTCATCGACGATTTTTTGAATCTCAGGTGTCACCTCTTCTACAGGTTTTGCAACGGTACGCAGGCGATCATCTGGGAATGTTAATACTTGTAATACAGACATATTCACTCGAAATATTGAACTGTGCCGTAACAGCACAAACCTTGTTGGCTCAATTCTAGACATTTTATGACCTAAATGACAGCATCCTGATACCAATTTCCATTCTGGTAACTGCCTAACAGACCAAGGACGAGGGTCATGAATCGAATTTTCCGCGACGTTTTTCGCATTACGTTGCCGTTACTTTTCTCTTTCAGCGCCGTAGCAAATACGGATTCCCAACCACTTACTGTCAAAGATGACGCACCGCAAACCTATGTAGTGGTGAAAGGAGATACATTGTGGGATATTTCTGCTATGTACCTCGACAGCCCTTGGTTATGGCCGCGTTTGTGGCAGGTAAATCCAGAAATTGATAACCCGCACCTTATCTATCCGGGGGACAAGTTATCGTTAGTGTGGATTAATGGTCAGCCTGTCTTGAGCCTGAAACCAGTCAAAAAACTTAGCCCTAAAGCACGTATTACTGAGAAAAAAGCGGTTCCAACGATAGCAGAAGGTTTGGTATTACCTTACTTGAACTCAGACCGATTAGTTCTGGATAAAGATCTGGAAAGTGCGGCTAAAGTAATGGGTAGTAGTAAAGGTAGTAAGTACTTAGTTGGTGAAGATGTTCTTTATATAAGCGGAAAGCAGGCCGAGCAATATTGGGCTATTTATCGGCCTGTAAAGACATATGATAGAGAGGATACCTCTCAGTCGATAACCGCTTTAAAAGTGGTAGCTCGGGGAAATTTAGTCTCTTCTCAGACAGACTTCTCTGGAATAAAAATAACGGCTCAACTACAAGAAATTGAACGTAACGACATTGCTTTACCTCTCGAGCAGGAAGAGAAATCAGACCTTTCAGTGGTTTTTTACCCACAGCCAGCTCCAGCAGACGTATCTGCCAAAATTTTAGGCAATATTGAGGGGATGAGATTTAGCTCCACTAATCAAGTTGTCGTCTTAGATTTAGGCTCGAAAGACAACTTACGACAGGGCAGTATGTTAAATCTGATGGAAGATGCTCATGCTCTCTATCAAAATAGTGATGGCTATACAAAAGAGGGGAGTTTGTTTGATTCAGAGGTGGTATTACCTAAGAGTAAAGTGGGTGAGTTACTTGTGATTCGCCCTTATGAATATTTCAGCCTTGCTTTGATTACTAATAGCACCAAGCCAATCAACAAAGAGGTATCTGTGGTTTCTCCTCTGGCTGAGGAATCAACCACTAATGAAACCACACAATGATACTGATCTCGCTGCCTGGTTAAAGCTTAGCTGCTTACCGGGCATTGGTGGGGTCAAGATGAATAAGTTGCTCAGTAAAGATACGCCGAGCAATATTGTCCAATACTCGACAGAGCAACTTCAGCTTTTAGGCTTAACGGCAAAACAATTGCAAGCATGGTCGCAGGTCGGTAAAGAAGTCGATGCTTGTCTGACTTGGGCTGCTGCATCTTCTCATCATCATATTCTTACTTTGGCGGATGCTTTGTACCCGCCACTTCTCAAACAAACCGTCGCACCGCCTCCTTTATTATTCATAAAGGGAGATGCGAGCTACTTGTCTCAGCCACAAATAGCCATGGTTGGCAGTCGTAATGCCAGCGTGGATGGACTACAGCATGCAAGAAGCTTTGCATCAGACTTGGTACAACACGATCTGATCGTCACCAGTGGTTTAGCATTGGGTATTGATGGTCATGCTCATGATGGCGCGCTTTTAGCTGGAGGTAAAACCATCGCAGTGCTTGGTTCTGGGTTGGAACAAGTGTACCCAGCAAGACACCGAGGTTTGGCGCAGCGAGTGATGGAAAATGGTGCGCTTGTCTCTGAATTTCGTCCTAATGCTAAACCTCGCGCAGAAAACTTCCCAAGGCGTAATCGAATTATTAGTGGTTTGTCGCTGGGTGTGTTGGTGGTGGAAGCTGCTGAAAAAAGTGGTTCCTTAATCACTGCTCGCTATGCCCTTGAGCAAGGTCGAGAAGTTTTCGCTCTGCCAGCTTCGATTAATGCTCCTAACGCCAGTGGCGGTAATCAATTGATTCGTAACGGGGCTTGCCTCGTACAAAATACTCAAGAGGTGCTCAATGAAATACAGTCTTTACTCGACTGGTCTATTAATCAGAGCTTAGATTTATTTTCTGCGCCAATTGATGAAGAAGAATTGCCATTTCCTCAGCTGTTAGCTAACGTAGGAAATGAGGCTACACCAGTTGATATTCTTGCAAGCAGGACCAATATACCTGTCCAAGAAGTCATGATGCAGCTCTTAGAGCTTGAGCTTTCAGGGCATGTTGTTGCAGTATCCGGTGGCTATATTCGAAAGGGGAGGGGCTAGCTATGATGATGGATATACTTATGTATCTATTCGAAACCTACATCCATAGCGATGCAGAGTTACAAGTCGAACAAGACGAATTGGAAGATGAATTGCTTCGTGCAGGCTTCCAGCAAAAAGACATCTACAAAGCCCTTGTCTGGTTAGAAGAGCTGGCGGCATTGCAACAAAGCGATGAACATTCAGCCATTTCAACCTGCATTGCATCGGCATCGACACGTATCTATACCGCTTCAGAAATGCAGCGACTGGACCTCGAATGTCGTGGGTTCTTGTTGTTCCTAGAGCAAATCAATGTTCTGACCACCGAAACGCGTGAGATGGTTATCGACCGTGTAATGGGGCTTGAAACCAATGAGTTTGAGCTTGAGGACCTCAAATGGATCATTCTTATGGTGCTGTTTAATGTTCCAGGCAACGAAAACGCCTACACGCTGATGGAAGAGCTGCTGTACACCAAGGAACAAGGTATTCTTCATTAATATCTTCGCTTGAGCGGTGAGTATGAGTAGTAAAATCGATCACAACCTTTTCTCGGCACACGAGCATGCGCTTGAGCGCGAACCTTGCCCTAAATGCGGTGGGGAAGTGTCGCTTAAGCACGGTAAACATGGTCCTTTTTTAGGTTGTAGCCAATACCCAAGTTGCGATTACATTAAGCCGCTACACAGCAATGACGGTCACATCGTGAAAGAGTTGGGTGTGCCTTGCCCTGAGTGTGGCAATGAATTGGTACTCCGCCAAGGGCGCTACGGTATGTTCGTTGGTTGCAGCCATTACCCAGAATGCCATCATATTGAGTCGATTAACCAACCTGAGCCAGAGCAGCAAGCGAAAGAGCAACACGCTTGCCCTGAATGTGGCAAAGGACATTTGGTTGAGCGTAAAACCCGATTTGGTAAAACATTCTACGCGTGTGACAACTATCCGAAGTGCAAGTTTGCGGTTAACTTACCGCCTGTAAGAGGCCGCTGCGAGGAATGTGGATTTACCTTGTTGGTAGAAAAGAAACTTGCCAGCGGGGTTAAACTGCAATGCGCGAGTCGTAAGTGCCAGCATACCCAATCACAATAACTTTCAGTACGAATTAAAAAGGGTCGCATCATGCGACCCTTTTGCTATTTATTCCGCTGCTTTTCTATGCTTGCCACTGCTTGGCAAATTCATGCACGGCAGGGAAAGCCTGCTCATCCAATACATCTACTAATGCACAAAGTTTACGATTAAGTTCGCCAGTGTAGTCACCACATACGTTGATGTGTCCCATCTTGCGACCCGCACGTTTTTCTTTGCCATACCAATGAATGTGACAACCATCCATCGCTAGCAATGCTTCTGGCAGTGTGTCTTCACCAAGAATATTAATCATCGAGGTTTCACGAACCAGCTTCGTGCTACCTAAAGGCATGCCGCACACGGCGCGGAGGTGGTTCTCAAACTGACAGGTTTCTGCGCCCTGCTGAGTCCAGTGACCAGAGTTGTGTACGCGTGGTGCGATTTCATTAACTAGCAAAGTACCATCAACATCGAAGAACTCCAGCGCTAGCACACCAACGTAATTCAAGTTGTTGGCAACGGCCGTGAACATCTGTTTTGCTTGCTCTTGCAACTCTGGTGCATCAATTGCAGTAGAAAGGCTCAGTACTCCATTGGTATGGACGTTCTCTGCCAGTGGGTACACTTCAACGCTGCCATCTTTACCGCGAGCACCAACCAGTGAAACTTCGCGGTTAAAAGGGACAAATTCCTCAGCAACAATCGCTTGAGTTGGTGTTGCGGCAATGCACTCTGCCATCTCAGTCCAAATGTCTTCGACTTGAGAAGTTTCTTTTAAGCGCCACTGGCCTTTACCATCGTAACCACCTAATGCACTTTTCAGAACCATTGGTATACCAACGTGTTCAATTGCGCGGTCAAAGTCTTCACGAATTTCGATTACGTAGTATTTTGCGTTACGCACGCCAGCATCATCAAGTAATGCCTTTTCAACACGGCGATCACCACCTGCTTTGATGGCTTGCGTACTTGGTAAGAACTTACCGCTCGCTTCGCAAACATCGAGCACATCATGTGGGATATGCTCGAACTCAGCAGTAATGACGTCGACTTGTTCAATTGCATTCTCTAAGCCGTTGCCTAGTACGTGCTGAGTCAGTGGATGAACGATGTTACCGCTGCCCACATCGTAAGCTGAGATTTGAATATTCAGTGGCGCACCAGCCAGAGACATCATACGAGCTAGTTGACCCGCACCAAGAACCAGTACATGCATCTGATTAATCCTCAGCAGGGTTTGGATTCGCCAATACGGTTTCCGTTTGTTCGTTACGGAACGCTTCGACTTTTGCCATGATCGCTTCATCATGTGTACCAAGGATTTGAGCTGCTAGGATGCCAGCGTTTGCTGCGCCTGCTTCGCCAATCGCCAATGTACCAACCGCAATACCCTTTGGCATTTGTACGATAGAAAGCAGTGAATCCATGCCTTTCAGTGCACGAGACTGAACTGGAACGCCAAGTACAGGTACGCTGGTAAACGCTGCTGCCATGCCTGGTAGGTGAGCGGCACCGCCAGCACCCGCAATGATGACTTTAATGCCACGTTCTTTCGCGCTGCTTGCGTAATCAGCCAACAATTGAGGAGTACGGTGAGCTGACACCACCTTTGTTTCGTAAGACACGCCAAATTGATCCAGCATGTCTGCTGCTAGTTTCATGGTTGGCCAATCTGATTTAGAACCCATGATGATACCGACTTTCATCTCAAACTCCTTCAAGCTGCAAAATTAGGTGAGCTGATAAATTTGTGCGCATTATACGGGGATTTTTACCTCAAGCAAACGTTTGCGTGTATTTGTAAATGGTATTGATACATTTTATAAACAAATTGATTTAGTCTCTGAGAATGAATATTTGTACACTTAGTGCAAACACAACAGATAAGACTATCAGGAAGTAATTGGTGGATAACTTTGAACAGGTGCTTGAAGCACTACAAAAAGGCGAAGTGATTGCCTATCCAACAGAAGGCGTATTTGGTGTCGGCTGTGATCCAGATAACCCAGAAGCGATTCAAAAGTTGCTAGAGCTAAAGCAGCGCCCAGTAGAGAAGGGGCTCATACTTATTGCGGCTAGTTACGAGCAGCTTTTGCCTTATGTTGATGAATCTCAGTTGACTCAAGAGCAGTTAGATAAAGTCCATGCGACGTGGCCAGGGCCATACACGTGGATCATGCCAGCGAGTGACAAAGTCTCTCACTGGGTATCGGGGCAATTTGATTCGATTGCAGTACGTGTGACTGATCATCCTTTAGTACAAAAGATGTGTAATGCATTCGGAAAGCCGCTAACCTCTACCAGCGCGAATCTTACTGGTCTGCCTCCTTGTATGACGACGAAAGAAGTCGAAGAACAGTTAGGTGACCGACTTGTGGCGATCTTACGTGGTGAAACCAGTGGTCGTGACAAGCCTAGTGAAATCCGTGATGCTAAAACCTCGCAAATATTAAGACAGGGCTAACCCTGCTAGTCAGCAATCAATAGGTACTACACGTATGTCAGCAATCGATAAGCACGCCGTAAAGCAGTTCTTGATGTCACTTCAGGATTCCATTTGTCAGCAACTAGAACAAGAAGATGGAAAGGCCGTCTTTGTCGAAGATGCTTGGCAACGTGAAAAAGGAGAGCGTCTTGGTGGCGGTGGCCGTACTCGCGTATTGCGTGATGGTCATATCTTCGAGCAAGGAGGAGTGAACTTCTCTCATGTAGAAGGTAATGAAATGCCAGCATCAGCGACAGCACATCGCCCAGAGTTAGCGGGGCGTCGTTTTGAAGCGATGGGTGTTTCTTTGGTTATTCACCCTAAGAACCCTTACGTACCGACTTCACACGCCAATGTCCGCTTCTTTATTGCAGAGAAAGACGGTGAAGACCCAATTTGGTGGTTTGGTGGTGGTTTTGACCTCACGCCTTTCTACCCATTTGAAGAAGATTGCCAATCATGGCACGACACAGCAAAACAGCTTTGTGCACCATTTGGTGAAGACGTTTACGCAGAGCACAAAGCATGGTGTGACAAATACTTCTTCCTACCACATCGAAATGAAACTCGTGGTGTCGGCGGTCTGTTCTTTGATGACCTAAACCAGTGGGAGTTTGATAAGTGCTTTGACTACATCAAAGCGGTTGGTGAGGGATACTGCCAAGCTTACCTTCCGATCGTTTCTCGTCGTAAAGACATTGAATACGGTGAGCGCGAGCGCGAGTTCCAATTGTATCGACGTGGTCGTTACGTAGAGTTCAACCTAGTGTATGACCGTGGCACTCTGTTTGGTTTGCAAAGTGGTGGTCGTACCGAGTCGATTCTAATGTCGATGCCACCACTTGCGCGTTGGGAATACAGCTATGAGCCGCAAGCTGGTTCTCCAGAGGCAGAGCTTTACGAGCAATACCTAACGCCCCGAGAGTGGTAGGCGCTGAATCTCCTTTTCTATATAGATAGATAGTGATAGGGTCATCTGTAATCAGGTGGCCCTGTTTTTTTCTATATAAGTAAGGAATAAAGGTAAGGAAATGACTCAGCAAATTGATCGCTATGCCGTGTTTGGTAACCCTATCGGACACAGTAAGTCGCCATTCATTCACACCTTGTTTGCTCGTCAAACTAATCAGTCTTTGGTGTATACCGCAGAAAGTGCACCTGTTGATGGCTTTATTGACGCAGCTAAGGTGTTTTTTGCTGAAGGTGGCAAGGGGTGCAACATTACCATGCCATTTAAAGAAGACGCTTATCAATTTGCTAGCCGTCTGACTGAGCGTGCTCAGTTGGCGGGCGCAGTGAACACTCTCAAGAAGTTAGATGATGGTGAAATCATTGGTGACAACACCGATGGTGCAGGTCTAGTGCAAGATCTGCTTCAACACCAAGTTGTATTGGAAGGTGCGCGAATCCTAATTATTGGTGCTGGTGGTGCAGCTCGTGGTGTTATTAAGCCACTGCTCGATCAAAAGCCGACTTCTTTAACCATTACCAACCGTACCTTTAGTAAAGCGCAAGAGCTTGCAGAGTTATTTGTCTCTCACGGCCCTATCGTAGCGAGAGAGATGGAAAGTATTGATGAAGAGTATGATGTCATCATTAACTCCACCTCCGCTTCTCTTAGTGGTGAACTGCCTGCTATCTCTTCCTCTATCTTTGCCGCCAACAGCACAAGCTATGACATGATTTATGGAAAAGGGGTGACGAGCTTTAACTTATGGGCAAGAGAAAATGGTGCCGCTCATGCGTATGACGGTCTTGGAATGCTAGTTGGGCAGGCTGCAGAAAGCTTCATGCTCTGGCGTGGTTTACGCCCAGGCGCCAAACAAATTCTCAGAGAACTAAGAAAGAATCTTGAAGGTCAATAATCAATGAATCAATCTATCCTATTCCCTGACATGCAGTCTTGGGATGAAGCATCGCAATCGGTAAATTTTGCTGCGCAGCAATCTGGTGCGTTGGTTGAGTGCTATGTAACAAAACAAAAGCTAGAAAAGCTCAGCGGTTCACTGATTGAAACTGAGCAAGCGGCAATTAAAGTGTTTACTGATTACCGATTCGATCTAGAAGAAATCGCCGAAGAGCTAATAGAAGATGAAGCCTTCGATGAAGAAGGCCATATCATCATCGACTAATTGACGACTTCTGACTACTCACTGATGTCTTCCACTTCATTAATGTAGTCGTTTTTGTTCTGCACATAGTTGTTGGCAGACTTTTGCAAGAAAGCTCGTTCTTTCTCTGACAGGGGGCGAGCTTGCTTTACTGGGCTTCCAACATATAAATAGCCACTTTCTAATACTTTCCCCGGTGGAACCAAACTTCCTGCCCCAATCATCACATCTGATTCCACCACCACGTTGTCTAAGACAATAGCGCCCATACCTACTAGGACGCGATCGTGGATCTCACAGCCATGCAACATCACTTTGTGACCTATGGTGACATCATTACCAATGATAAGTGGGTAGCCTTTGGGGTTTTCTGCGTTTTTATGAGTTACATGAAGTACGCTGCCATCTTGAATGTTGGTTCGCTCTCCAATATGGATATGGTTTACATCACCCCGAGCTGCGACCAATGGCCAGATACTAGAATCATCGCCAATTCGGATATCACCGACTAAAACAGAGGTTGAGTCGACATATACACGTTCGCCCAACTGAGGACGTATACCTTTATAACTTCTCATTGAACTCATCTTTACTCCTTATAAAGCGTTAATAATGGTGATATCTGGTGAGAAGAGTAGCAAAAACTCGCCTTTTAGAATAAAAAACATTCAAACGATAAAAAAATAAAAAAAAACGAGAAAAAGGGCTTGCCAATGTGATCGCAATCTCTATAATGCCACCTCGCTGACACGGCAACGCTTCGAAAGAAACGAAAGCCAAGTTAGCAAGCCAATTAGCCAAGCGGAAAGGCTTGAAAAAAGTTTGAAAAAAGTGATTGACACTAAACTTTAACTCGCTAAAATGGCCGTCCGATTTGAGCAAAGCTCAATAGGAAAGCTCTTTAACAATATAG